>JBCBZF010001079.1:0-2447 GCA_039815525.1 Bacteroidota bacterium
CCGGGAAAAACAGCTCCGTCATCACCAGTCTGCCGCCATCGATAAATATTTCAACCGAAGACACATCAATCAGCAATTCGACCTGGCTGGAGGCAGTAGCTGCATAGGGCGCAGTATGCACTTTGTTGGCGAATTTATCAGAGAAGGCATGATCGCCGGCATGCTGCCGGTCAACGAAAAAGCTTGCGGTAGATCCGTCTGCACCGATGTCTACGTACTGTCCTTTCTGATTCTGTAAACGAATCCACCAGCGCGTATTTTCATCTGAAGCAGACAGTTTCGCGCGCAGCCTTGCACCAGCAGCTGGTATTGTCTGTTCCAGTGCCCACTTGTCCCCCACCCCAATCTGGCTGAAGGATGTTTCCGGTCCATAAATCTTTTGCATTTCCTTCACCGGGCGACTCACCACGATGAGGTCCTCATCAACTTTTTCCAGATGCAGGCTGCGTGCCACGGTCATGGCCGAGCGCCAGTTTTCAGTCGGAACCAGCAGGGCATAGGCCCAATTGCTCATCCAGCCCAGAAAGATGCGGCGACCGTCTTCGGCCGGTATATCTGCCCAACTGACACCTGCGTAATTGTCTGCTCCATAATCAATCCACATCACTTTATCCGCCGGATTGGCATTGGTAAATTGATGACCATCAAAGTCGCCGATAAAATACATGGTACCGCTGCCGCCATTGGGCGCGCCACTGCCCAGGCTGACAATCATGACCCAATGGGTTTTGCCATCTTCATCTTGAAGCGGAAACAAATCCGGACATTCCCAGACACCAGCATGGCTGCCCTGGTCTGCCCCAAATTCACTGGCCAGTTCCCAGCTTTTCAAATCAGCTGAACGATACAAGCGCACCCGATTACCTGCCGCAAAAATCATCACCCAGGCATTTGATGCATCATGCCAGAATACTTTCGGATCACGAAAATCTTTGAGCCCCGGATTCGGAATCACCGGATTGCCTTCATATTTGGTCCAGCTACGGCCTTTGTCCAGTGAATAGGCAATGGACTGCACCTGGTAATCATCCCGTCCGGCTTTTTCGCCTTCTGCCAGATGATGGGTAAAAATGGCAATCATGGGAGGATGTTCACCGGTTTGAAAGCCTGTGGTATTGTTCCAATCGATCACCGCGCTCCCGGAAAAGATATAGCCCAGCTCATCTGGGGCCAGCGCTATCGGCAGATGCTCCCAATGCACCAGATCGGTGCTCACCGTATGTCCCCAATGCATAGGTCCCCAAACTGTGTTTTTGGGGTAATACTGGTAAAAAAGATGGTATTCACCATCATAAAAGACCATTCCGTTGGGATCATTCATCCACTTCTCCTGCGGGGAAAAGTGAAACTGTGGACGGTGTTTTTCAAGGGCGAAAGCAGGCTTGGAGGTCGTTTCTATCATATCATCCTGTTTGCCCGTTTCGGACGTACATCCTGATAGTCCGACCAACAGGCCAATCAAAAAAGTGAGTGAAATAGATTTCATGTGCGCGTAGTCAGGTCAATATAGAAACTGTAATCATAGCACCACCAGGCCAATTGGGACTGCACAGTGCGTGAGGAAATAGAAATATTGAGGGAAAGGTCTGACAAATTACAGGAATCTTCGTGCTACTTCAAAGTTTTCCGGCCAAACGCACGCCTTCAGGGACAGATTGCATCCTACAATTGCAAACTGTCTGCTGGGGGTTTTTCGGAATACACATACACGTTTCCCGGCTCCCGATACCATAAGCGTCAAGCTAAATCCATGAAGTTGAGCAAGACCATCAAACAGTCCTGTCATCCTGGAAAACAGGTCCTGAAGAGATCCCAAACTGAATTTGGGACAGGCCTCAGGATCTCCTTGCTTACATGTCGTTTTTGCTATTCGATGGGATCCTGAAACGGGGTTCAGGATGACACTTATGTGTGCTTAGTAGAAAAAAAATAAAATTTGCAGCTTGACGATACCACAGTCTGCTCCCTAAATGTTCAGCACAACATGGCATCAACCAGTCTCTGCCAGCGGTGCCTCCGGCACCATCGCTTTCAAGCGTACCATTTCTTTCTGCAAAAAGCCAAAGGAGAGCGTAGCTGTCAGGACATCCGCAATCGGAAATGCCCACCAAACACCTTCAATTGCTGGAAACCAGCCTGTGTATGCAAACAAACGGGGTAAAATTAGCAGAAGCGGGATCAGACAAAATCCCTGCTTGGTCAGTGCCAGTAACAAAGCTGGGATTGCTTTGCCGATGGCCTGAAAATAGGCAGAACCAAGCAATTGGATAGACAAGAGAGGCGTAGCCAGAAAGACTTTTCGCAAGGCTGGGACACTTTCTTCTAATAGAGCGGTATCGGTGGTAAAGATGCCAAGGATAGGTTCAGCAAATACCATGATCAGCACAAAAATCCCGAAGGCTATCGCGGTCCCTGAACGGATCGCCAGCCAGATTACTTTTTGCACC
>JBCBZF010000161.1:0-8905 GCA_039815525.1 Bacteroidota bacterium
CTGCAACTTCTCGGCAGTCAATACAGCAACACCTACTCCAGTGTAGAAAAACTTTTTGATCAACTCTTCCATGATATAATTTCTTTATTGATGTTCGTTTGCAAATACATCTCTGCTATTGCCAGCTCTGTGCCAAGGCCTTTTTTTATGCCAAAAACCAATATTTGCTGTAAAAACTTCCCTTTATTGACAGGCTATTGCCAATAGCTTGACCAGTCAAACGTTGATTTGCTGTAAAAACTTCCTTTTTGTCTCTTAAGCACATATTTCCCTCCTGACAGCTCTGACAAATGTCAGGCTGTCAGCATCAAAACAGGCTATTTGCTGTTAAAAATTCCGAAATAAGGTCTAGGAAGCTGTCGGGCTGGCAGTTGTTTGCTGTTGAAATGTCCGGTTATGAGTGAGGACTTCTTGATAAAAGTCCGTCTGCATCCGGATAGGCTTGTCTGGATCGGCGGGAACCGGCACATTGTTGAGCTGTGCATTGAGGCGCACCGCTTTGACATTGTCAGCCAATTGGAGTTCCAGGACATGCATGACTTCTGCTTTGAGATCGGCATCCAGAACAGGAAAACCAACTTCGATTCGCCTCCGTAGGTTGCGCCCCATCCAATCTGCCGAAGCGAGATACATTTCATCTTCCCCATCATTGTGGAAAATGGCCACCCTGGCATGTTCAAGAAATTGATCCACCAATCGGGTAATGGTGATATGATCGCTTTGGCCTTCTACGCCTGGTCGCAGGCAACAGATCCCCCGAATGATCAGTTGAATTTCTACTCCGGCCCGACTGGCTTCGTAGAGTTTGTCAATCATCTCACTGTCTTCAAGATTGTTGATCTTCAGGATGATCTTGGCCTTGCGCCCCGCTTTGGCATGCTCGATTTCCCGATCAATCTTGGCCAGATAGTCGCCCAACATATTAAACTGTGCCACCAGCAAGCGCTCGAAAGGAGGCGGCGTATGGGATCGGTTTCGCAAAAATTTGAATACCTCGTTCAGCTCATTGGTGATGCCAGCGTCCTTGGTAAACAAGCCATGATCTGCATAGATCCGCGCGGTTTTTTCATTGAAATTCCCCGTGCTCAGAAAAGCGTAGCTTTCCAGCTTGTCTCCCTCCCGTCTTTGTACCATGGCAACTTTGGCGTGTACCTTCAGACCAGGAATGCTGTAGGTGATTTTGACACCAGCAGCTTCCATTTCCTTGGCTGAAGCGAGATTAGAGGCTTCATCAAAACGCGCCTTCAATTCCACAAAAACGGATACGTCCTTTCCATTGGTTGCAGCCCGCACCAGTGCATTGACAATGGCAGAATTGGAGGCAACCCGATACTGCGTGGTCTGGATCTTCTCCACATTGGGATCGACGGCGGCCTGGTTCAAAAAGCGGATGACGTAATCGTAGGAGTGATAGGGAAAATGCAGCATCCAGTTTCGTTCGTCCATGGCTTCAAACAGAGAGCCATACTGGTCCAACTCAGGTTTGGGCAGAGGCGGCGTGGCTTCACGCTCCAATTGTGGCCCGACTGGATTGGGAAATCCAAAGAAGTCTTTAAAATTGTGATATCGCCCACCGGGAAAGATCTCCCGCTTTTTCAGCGTAAAGGACTGGCGCAAATATTTGAGCATACCTTTGCTGATGCCCGCATCATGAAGAAAGCGTGCGGGCAGACCAATCTGACGTTTCACCAGACTTTTGTTGATCTTTTCGACCAAATCGCCATTGAACTCATCCTCAATCAATAAATCAGCCGAACGACTCATTTTGAGACTGAAAGCTTGTTTGACATGGTAGCCATGAAAAACTTTGCCCAATTGACAACGCAGAATGTCGTCCAGAAACATGAGATAGTGCTTTCCGTCAACTGAGGGAAGCTGGATGAAGCGGGAGAAATAATGGACTGGAATTTGAATCAGTGCATAGCGGGCGAGGCGTTTCATGCCACTGGCCTCAACCGTGTCGTTGGAACGGATGTACATTTCCGTTGCGAGATACAACGCATCATCCCGCAAAAAGTGCTGAATACGGTCTTTGACCAAAAGTTCTGGATGAAGAAAAGGCTTGAGCTCTTCCTCAAAGAAGGTTTCGATGTATTCTTTATGTTCTGGAATGTCTGGCATTTCAGACAGGAGGAATACATTATTTGCTTCCAGTTCAGGGAGGATTTGTGTCCGGAAGATTTGACCAAACTCTTCTTGCTGTCGATCGACTTCGCGATAGATGTTTTCCAGCAAGTCCTCTGGCTTAATCCCCATTTTTTCGCGCTTTTTCTTTTTGACGACCAGCAGACTTTGGGCCGAAGCGACGCGGACTTTGAAAAACTCGTCCAGATTGGAGGAGTAAATGGCCAGAAATTTAATTCGCTCATACAAAGGCAAATTGGGATCTTTCGCTTCCTGGAGCACACGATAGTTGAAGGAAAGCCAGCTGAGGTCGCGGTTGAAATAGGAATTAAACGGCATCTTTCTGTAGGTCTTTCAAGCGGGAATGGATCGTTGAGGGGGCAAAACCCTACGATTGTTTCACAAACAAGAAAGTTATAAGCCTTAGATTAAGAGAATGTTAATTTCCGGTTGTGGAATCACTAATCAATCGAATCTCATCGGCAAACTCGGCGGCGATTTGTGCCTGTTTCTCAGGATCTAAGGTGAGTTGCATGGCGCGGACCGCGCCAAAACCAGCATCCTCTCCCAGTCCCCAATCGCGTGAAAACTTCGCATAGGCATACCATAAATCAGCATTTTCGGTATTGATTTCCAGTGCGCTGAGGATCAGTTGATTGCTGGCGTCTGCTTCACCGGAGGCTTTGAGCAGACCGGCCAACTGAAGAATACTAGCAACATGGTGTGGTTCTTTTTCCAGCCTTTGCTGTAAGAACCCAATGCTTGCGGCTGTGTCTTGTTTCGCCAGGGCAATGTCTGCCTGTAAGGCCCACTTTTCCGGGCTCTCTGTTTGGATAGATGCCAAAAGCGTTTCGCCTGTTTCCATTTGACCCTGGAGATAATATGCCCTTACCAGCTCTAATTGCAGCGCTTCATCATTGTCATCGGTATTGTCCAGGCCGTATTCAAGATTGGTAACCGCGAGGGAATCGGCATAGCGATTGTAAATGCGGCTCAATTCCAGATAAGGGACGTGGCTGTTGGAATCCATTGCCTGTACCCGTCGGAAAGCTTCCAACGTATTGATGAATTGATTCATGCTGTCCGCATACAAACCGATTCGGACCATTTCATCAAAACTGAGCTGAGAAATATCATATTCAGTGGCGGCATAGACGTCTTGCCCGAAAGCAGTCAGCAACATCGCCAATTCTTTGGAGCATTCATCCCATAGCTCTGTATGTTCGACCCGGATCAGGCTCAGAGCTGAAGCAGCCGAGTCTTTTTGTCCCAGATCAATCAGCAATTGGGCTGCCGCCAGTTTGCCTTCCCCCAGCCCTTCCTCGCCAGCCTGAGCAAAGTATTTTTGGGCCATTTCCGGGATGCCTTCCGCAAAAAAGACCTGTCCGAGCATCATGAATCCCTGTGCACGCAATCCAGGACTGGAAGGTGGGATGGCCCGAATCCGACTGACAGCATATTCGATTGAGTCAGCTTTAAACTGACGGTAAGCGTCCGGGATCATGGCTGCGAAATTGAGGTTTTCCCCCACGATGCGTTTGAGTGTAGCTGCATCTAACTGATAGCTGCTGTCCCGCATGCCCAGAAGGGCCAGATTGTAAGCATAAGCTGGATCAGATAGATATTTTTCGGTTTCAAAAACCGGCATGTCTGCACCGGTAGACAGGAGGTGAAACAATCCATTTACGGCTGCGGCCGGACTTGGATCTTGTGACACAGCGGCGCGGAAAAAGCTGTCTGCCTGCGCCGGACGGTCATGATCGAGGTAAAGCTGGGCAAGATTGCTGTAGACAGAGCTGAGCGAAAGATCGTTGAGGAGGGCTTTTTGAAAAGACAAAATGGCTGAGTCAGGCTGTGCATCCTGCAAATAGAGCATAGCGAGATTATTGGCCTGATAGGCGCCATATCGTTGGTTCAACCGAGGTTGCAGTTGGGCTTTTGCTTCTGCTTTGCGGCCACGCAATGCCAGCAGACTGGCAGCATTGATGCGGGCAAAGGGGAAATCGAAGAAAGCCGAGGCTTGCCGGTAGCGTTCAATCGCCAATTGTACTTGTTCCGGATCTCCAACGGTGAGGGCTGCGAGGTTATAGTTGGCGCGCACACTGGTAGGAGAAGAAAGCAGAGCGGTTTCATAGCCTCTGATGGCCAGCGGAAGATTATTTTCCAGTAAGGCGTGATCTGCAAATTGATTGAAAAAGTGATGCTGATACAGACGTACATGTTTGTAAGCTTCACTTCCTTCGGTGACGACCAATCCAGCCAGGCCAAATAGCCATACGCTGAAAAAAGGAACGCGTGGTCCCTGCTGCATCAGAAAATACAGATTGATCTTTCGACTGATGAGGGCGCGATGATTATAGAAGATAAAAAACACATGCCCAACCCCAATTGGGAAAAGGGTAACTGCACCCCAGCGATCGAGGTTAAACTGAAAAACGACGTCTCCATCGGCGAGATGAGCTGCAAAGAAACTCAGTGAGATGACGCCCCAGGCAGTCAGCAAGAGGCTGTAGGTATTCTGGGAGCTAAAGATCTCACGCAGTTGGGTATAATGATTTTGAGACAGCATCACCGCCAGCAGCCCGCTGGCCACGATGATATGCGTTGGCCGCAGAAAATCCAGCCTGAACCAGGGTAGAAGCTCCCATTGCATATATTCATCAAACCAGGAGAAAGTCAGGATTAGCCAGACAAGCATGATCAGTCCGATCAGGGAAGGATGCAGGCGGCTGCGAATATCTGGTCGATTCGTGGCCCCCGCCATGATGAAGTTGGTCGGTTCTTTGGCCACAAAAAAGACAAATAAGCTGGCGATGACCGCCAGGTAAGGCAGGGTATTGACGCTCATTTGGTGCAGCGCCAGCCAGCCTTGCCGGAAAACCACGAGCCCAAAACACAACAGATTGAGGCATAAGATGCTAAGCAGGCGCATCGACATGGACCAGCGCAGCCGGTGCATCTGAAAGGCATATGCCAGCCCCAGGAAGACTGCGATCAGCAGAATTCGGGCAATGAAAAACGGATCTCCGCCAAACATCATACCGGCCACATCTGTGAAAAAGAGAAAGAGTGCAAAAAGCAAGTATACACCATAGACCCAACGGGAACGGATGTAAGTCGCCGCAGCCAGCAAATAGGACCAGGCAATGACCTGAACCAGAAAAAAAACATAGAGAGGGATGGCCGCAGGTTTCAGCGGACCGGCTGTGTAGCGGACATATTGCCGGAAGGCATCTAGCGACAGATCAAAGCTCCGGTAATCTTTTTCCAGGCGATTGATGTTGACCGTTTCATTGATGGTTTCAGGTACTTCTCGAATCTCTAAACTCCAGCAGTACAGTTCCTGGTAATGAAACAGGGTATTGACAGCAGAAAAAACCAGCAGCACCAACAAGGCCAGAAAGAGGCGCTGTTGAAGGCGGTCCATCTGGCGGAAGAAGTGATTGAGAGGAATAAAAGGGAGGCGCGACAGATCCATTCGCATTGCTTGTATATGGGGCAAAGTGCTTCATCCTGAACCTTTTTGGTCCGAAAAGCATCGCCAATTTCAAAACATTGACAAATATAAAAAAACCGGAGCCATAGGAATGTTCCGGTTGTGTAATGATTGAACGTATTTTTTGGGAAAAGTTACAGTCAGGGGGCAGGAAAGAGGGGTAAGGTGTCAGGAGCAGGGGGCAAGGAGGGTTTGCTTTACTTTTTGAAGAAATCCCGTCAGAATAATGGTTGACAGGATTCATTCTGCTATTGGCCCCGCTTCACTACCTTCGGCACCTTGAAAAAGTCATCATTGCGGTCCGGGGCATTTTGCAGGACTTCTGCCTGTGAAAGCTGATTGCTGCCTTCGTCCACGCGCAGATGATTGACCTCGTCGGTCATGTGAATCAAGGGCGCCACGCCCTCGGTGTCGACTTCCTGCAATTTGCTGACAAAAGAAAGCATGTTTTCAAAGTCAGCTCGTATGGACGCCCGCTGCTCCGCCGGCAATTCCAGCTTGGCCAGGCGACAGATGTGATCCAATAATTCGTCCGTGATTTGCATGGGGTAAAATTAATGACTGGACAGATCAATTTCTGTCATATTTTTCAAGCACTTTCAGCGAAACCGCAAAGTTTTTGGGAATCTCCGCTTCAACAGTCATTTGCTCTCCACTGGCCGGATGCTGGAAAGAAAGCTTCTGAGCATGCAGTAAATAACCATGATTGATGGGACGCTCTTCCATTTTACGGCCACTGACTTTGTACTTCCGCTTGATTTCCGACAAAAGAATATCACGTCCGCCATACAACTCATCTCCCACGATGGGACAACCAACGGCAGCCAGATGTACCCGGATTTGGTGCATGCGCCCACTGATTGGTTGACATTGCAGCAGGGTGAAATTCCGGAAGTTGTCAATCGTATCGACGATGGTGGTGGCCTTTTTCCCTTCACCCTTATTAACACTGACTTTCTTCTTGGTGGAAACGTAGAGCGGCAGATCAATGGTGTGATCGGTAAAGTGATGCACGCCCGCAGCCAGCGTCAGATAGGTTTTGCGAATCTGCCGTTTCTCAAACTGCATGGCGATGGTACGATAATGGTCTGCCCCTTTGGCCAGTAGGAGAATGCCCGACGTATTTTTATCCAGACGATGACACAGGCTCAGATCCGGATGATACTGTTTGGCCAAATGATTCAGATTCCGATTGCTTTTATCATCCAGACTGGCCATCTCTCCGGGCTTATTGACCAGGACGATGGCGTCGTCCTCATGAAGAATCAGGTCTTTAAAATGTATGAAGGTCTTTTTCATTGATTTAACATTCGAATGGGAACACAATCCATCAGACTCTTTTCAAAGTATAGAAGGTGTTCCTTTTTCATTGGTCGTGGACCCGTGCCACATCTGCGATTCATTTTTTTACACGCTCCCCGCCCGCACTTTTAGTCCAATATCCCCACCAGCCATTGCTTTTCATTGAGCATTTTGTCGGCCATTTTATAGTCGGGATAATAGCGGCCCACCCAATCCCAGAAACGTTTGCTGTGGTTCATTTCCCGCAGGTGCATCAATTCATGGATAATCAGATAATCGACCAGCGCTTCTTCCAGAAAAATCAGATGCCAGTTGAGATTGATATTTGATTTACTGGAACAGCTGCCCCAGATGCTTTTCTGGTCTTTGACGAAGATACGGTTGACATTGGACTCCGTCCAGCGAATCAGTTCTTCGGCTCTGGGCACAAGGAAGAGTTTGGCCCGGTCCCACAAACCACGTTTGAGTACTGCTTTCCATGGATCTTCCGGTCGGCTCACCAAATGCATGCGTTTGTGTTCCGGATCAAGGCGCAGACTACGCTGCGGTGCCTCCGTCCGGTGCAAATACCAGCTTTCACCCTGAAAAGGAATGCGGCCTGCTTCCAGATGTTGGTGAAATACATCTACCTGATCATGGCGCCGGTGAACTTTTTGAAAATGGCGTTTGATCCAATCGGTTTCTTTTTGCAAAAAAGCTCTTGCCTGTGCATCGAAGCGGCCGGAAGGAGTCCGGATGATCAATACGCCTTTTCGTGCATCAATGAGCATGCGCATGCGGCGTCCACGGGCTTTTTCCACCCGGAAAGGAATGTCCTCACCGTCAATTCGCAATTGCTCCATGTATCGCTACAAAATTGGGTATACGAAGGTAGGGAAAAAATGACACCCTGACCGGAATTTGCCGTATGTAAGAGATGCTTCTACCCGTGGATCACCCGCCAAATTGGCATGTTGCCCCAAATTGTTAAGTTTATGTATCTTTGGAAGCGATCCAGAAAATTGAAGGAGATCATGAGAGTTGAAAAAAACGTCGACGAAAAATATACAGAGATCAAGTTGTTGGAAGAAAAGCTGGATTCACGCCTGGCCCCAAGCCTCAAAAGCGAGTTTACCAGCCTCAACGCCATGGGCGTGCATAACTTCCTCCTGAATCTCGCAGAAGTGAAATATGTAGACAGCTCTGGTCTGAGTGCCATTCTGACTGCCAACCGCCTGTGTAACTCCGTGGGAGGAATGCTGGTTCTCTGCAGTGTGAATGCACACGTAGAAAAGCTAATCAAGATTTCACACCTTGATTCTGTCCTGAACCTTTTGCCCACTGCGGTTGAAGGAAAAGAGGCCATCTACATGCACGAAGTCGAGAAAGAAATCCAGGAAACTGAAGAGCCAACCGAATAAGCTGGCTCTTTTTTCATATCGTCAAATAGTCTTTCTGTGTTCCAGGTCCGGATCATTGGGACGAGCGCAGCCATCCCAACCAACACCCGTCTTCCCTCCGCGCAGGTCGTTACCATCAACGACCGCCACCATCTGGTCGACTGTGGTGAAGGAACACAGATGCAGCTCATTCTACAAAAAGTCCGCTTTGCCCGTTTGGATGCGATTTTTATCTCGCATTTACATGGAGATCATATCCTGGGTATACCCGGTTTGCTGACCTCACTCAGTTTGTACGAACGGACTGAGCCGCTCAAGCTGTTTGCGCCAGCTGGTCTCAAAGCGATCATTGATGTGGTCTTTGAGCAAACTCACAGCTATCTGACCTATCCACTTGAGTTCGTTCCAACCGAAGACTTTCAACCCGGTGATGTCATCTACCGGGGCAAAACCTTTCAGGTTAAGCTGCTGCCACTTGCCCATCGCATTTATTGTCGCGGTTTCCGGTTTGAGGAAGATGGCAAAAAGCGGAAATTCGATTTTTATAAAGCCAAAAGTCTGGAAATCCCCAATCAGTATTTTAGCTTACTGAAACAGGGCAATA
>JBCBZF010000436.1:0-5800 GCA_039815525.1 Bacteroidota bacterium
CATCTTCCACTATAACAGGGATTAAGACGAGGTAAAAGTGTAATCACTGAATGGGTATGAATCAGCTTCAGAGCACCTTCCACTATAACAGGGATTGAAAAAGCCCGGTCAAATCGACCGGGCTTTTTCGTTTTCCCGTTCTCCCAATTTGGCCTTCATAGTCAGATTGTGATTTTATTTTTTATAAGGCCGGAAACCTTTTTTGCAAATCCTCCAGATCATTCACCCCCATCGCCCGTAAATACTGATCCGTCTGATCAAGACTCGCATGACGCAGCTGTATCTGCAGTTGTTTCAGGCTGATCCCTGCCTTCACCGCCATGATCGCGCCGGTGTGCTTCCAGGAGTAGAGTTTGTATTTGGGATCATAGCCCAACTGATGTAGGATCTTTTGGTGAAAGGCCCGCACGCTGTTGGAGTCATAGCCAATCTTCCCCGGTCCCTGCACCCGTTTCCCGATCAGATAGTGATTGGGATTCGCACCGGTATAGAGCGCCTTGATGGTCGGCTGAAAGGGTGTGGGAATGGTAATGGTTTCGGCTTTGCGGTTTTTGGCCACGCTGGCCGGGATGCGGATCTGATTGGATTCGAGCAGCACATCGCCCACTTTGAGCTGGACCAGTTCGCCCGGACGGATGAAGCAGTAATAAATGAACTGGATGAAGAGCCACATCTGTGGATGCTCCTTTTCAAAGGTGGCTTTCAGATGATTGATATGACTTTGCTGAAAGGGTGTGGCCGCGACTGCCTTGGTGCGCTTGATCTCGATCTGCTTCCAGGGATTGTGCTGGACCATGCCTCTTTGCTGCATCCATTCCCAGCCGGACCGCAGCAGGCTCACATATTGGACGATGGTATTGGCTTTGACGCCTGCTTCGAACAGCTGGTCGGTGAAGCGCGAGCATTCCCGCACTGTCATACGCTGGCCTTTGTAAAACTGGATGAAGCGATTGATCTGACCAGAATAGATTTTGAAGGTCGAGGCGCGCACCACCTGCTTGCGGTAATTCAGAAATTTCTGGAGGTAATCGACCAGGGGATGGTCGGTCTGTTTTTTGATTTTCTCCATCAGGCTGTAGGCGGCCTCATAGCGGGCGGAGGGCTCGTGATGGACATTGATGCCCTTGTAAAGTTTGATTCGTCTCAAATCGCTGTCATAGAACCACACAAACCAGCGTTTGGAGAGGTCGCCTTCGGCATCGTAGAGGAAGACTTCAGAGGGGACAAAAATTTTTTTATTCGTTGCCATAATAAATTTTCCGGCAACGAGGATCTGAAAATGAGACAATTACTTTCCTAAAGATCAGAACCTTAAGTCGCAATTGCAAAATCATATATTTTTCGGTAAATAGCCTCTTGAAGTAGTTTGAGTTTGGTTCTGTGGGGCCGGAGATTCGTCCGGCTCCCTTCTTTTTTCCCCTTTTCATTGCACAACTATTGCCATCTTCCTCAAAAGATGAGACCTTCGCGGCAAAACGCGATAAATGAAACCCACCCTTTTGATCCTTGCCGCAGGAATGGGCAGCCGCTATGGAGGCCTGAAGCAAATTGATGGTGTCGGTCCTTCCGGCGAAGCCATCATCGAATACTCTATTTTTGACGCCATTCGAGCCGGATTTGGTAAAGTAGTCTTCGTCATTCGGGGCGAAATTGAAGATGCTTTTCGGGAATTCATTCAGGGAAAGTTCCAGGACAAGATTGAAATCGCATTTGCGTTTCAAGAGCTTGAGATGGTTCCAGAAGGAGTTTCTTATACAGCTGATCGCATCAAGCCCTGGGGCACAGGACATGCGGTTCTGGTGGCCAAAGAAGTCATTGATACACCTTTTGCAATGATCAATGCAGACGACTTCTACGGGCGCGAAGCATTCGGGCAAATGGCAGATTATCTTAAGAGTATGCCCGCGATGGAACAGCCGCCCTATTGTATCGTTGGCTATCGCCTCGCCAATACGCTCTCCGATCACGGATCGGTATCCCGAGGAGACTGTGTTACGGATGAAGAAGGCTTTCTGCTCACAGTTACCGAGCGTACCCAAATCGAACGCAAAGGGGAACGGGTGGTTTATACAGATGACCAGGGCAATGAAACCGATATCTCAGAAAATACCATCGTATCGATGAATATGATTGGGTTTGCGCCCAATGTCTTTGAGCACCTGGACCACTATTTTGCGGCCTTTATCAGAGAAAGAGGACAGGAATTGAAGTCGGAGTACTATGTTCCAACCCTCCTTACCCAATTGATCAATGCAGACAAGGAAAAAGTAAAAGTCATCCCGACCAACGCCAACTGGTTTGGTGTAACCTATAAAGAAGATCGTCCCAAAGTGGTAGCAGACATCCAGGCATTGGTCGATGCAGGAGAATATCCGTCCAATCTCTGGGCATGATTCCGGCGGAGGTACTCGTCGCATTCTCGCTTTCACCTGATAGCCCGGTACAAACATTGGGGGAAGGCCACATCCATTTCAGTTTTAGGGCGCGGGAAGGCGAACAAGATTTGGTCATCCAGCAAATCAATACAGATATTTTCCAGCAGCCAGAACAATTACAGGCTTCTATTTTTCAGGCAACAAATGTGTTTCAAAATCATTTGCCGCCGAATAAAGAATCTCTGGAAGTACAGCCGAGTCATGATGGCACCCTTTTCTACCGTGATCAGACCGGACGATATTGGCGGGCCTTTCGGATGATTCAGAACAGCTATGTGATCAACCAGGCTCCCAATCCTGACGAGGCTTTTGAAGCTACTTCCGCCTTTGGCTGGTTGGCAGATTGTCTGCATACAGAAGCAGCAGAAAATTATCCACCCAGTATTCCAAATTTTCATCATCTAAGCAGTCGTAGTGATGCGTTTCTGTTGGCTTGTGAAGAAAATATTTTCAAAAGAGCTTCTGATGCGATTCCGGAAATCAATTTTTTCCATGATTGGGACCGGATGATTTTCCGGGAAGCGTATTTCCGTCATCATCTCCCGCAACGTATCATTCACAATGATACCAAGATCAACAATGTACTGTTTGATCAGCAACGTGGTCAGTGGAAATGTGTGATTGATCTTGATACACTCATGCCGGGCCTTCTGCTATATGATTTCGGCGACATGGTCAGAACTTTTGTCAGCGCCGTTCCAGAAGATGAGGCAGACGAAAGCATTGAGCTTGATCTTCCAGTTTATTCAGCCATTGTGCGGGCTTATCGAGAATACGTTGAAGAATGGATCTCACCAGCTGAAGAAGAATCACTCCTGGATGGGGGGAAAATCATGACCTACCTGATGGGGATGCGATTTTTGACTGATTTTCTGCAAGGAGATGTATATTACCAGACTGAATATCCGGAACACAATTTGGATCGAGCCAAAAGACAGATCGCGATGTTTTCGGCGCTGGTGAGGCAGGAAAAGGAATTGAGGGATATCTTCAGGAAAAATTGGCCAAAACGGTCATGATCATATGAGAAAAATTGTTTGTTTCGGGCCTGGGCCCATGTTCAAAGGCGGCATCGCCAATTATAATACCGCCCTGGCCAAGGCCCTTGATGCGCAGCCAGATACTGAGGTTCACATTGTTTCCTGGACCCAGCAGTATCCAGCCATTATTCCGCGTGATTTCATCGACCGCAGCAGTAAACAAAGTTTTCTGGAAGGCACCGACATTCAGGTTACGTATCTCACCAATTACAATAAGCCGGGTAGTTGGCGCAAAACCTTTCAGTTCATCCGGGATCTAAAGCCAGATAAAGTTGTCTTTCAATGGGCCATCGCGCTGCAAGGACTACCGATGGGCCGCATTGCACGCATGCTCAAAAAGCATACAGACATTGAAGTCATTTTTGACGTACACGTATTGGTGCAAAAAGAGGCCAGCGTATTGGATCGTTTTTTCACACGATATGGATTGAAAGTTGCTGATACCTTCATTGCCCACGCATATAAGACTGCTGATGAGTTGAAGGAAAGTCTGCCGGAACTTTCTTTTGCGGTGAACGAGACGGGAGAACGGATAAAAGGAGACAAAAAAACTGTGATCAAACTATATCATCCGGTCTATAATCTCTTCCAACCAGACCCACAATTTGACCTTGTAAAAACCAAACAGGCACTCAAGCTGAAAGAGCACGTCTTCCTCTTTTTTGGCTTTATTCGTAAATACAAGGGCCTTCACAATGTCATCCCTGCCTTTGCCAAGGTTCTCGAAAAGCGTCAGGATGTCTCTCTGTTGATTGTCGGAGAATCCTTTTGGAACACGCTCGACAACAGCAAATGGTCCACACGCATCAAGAATGCCCTCTTTGGGACGGCTAAGAAGATTTTCCTTCGAAAAAGCGATGATGAACGGAATTACAATCCGCTTGCACTGATTGAGGAATTCGGCTTACAGGATCATACTGCCCTTGTAAATGAGTTTGTACCCAATGAGGAGGTACATCGCTATTTTCAGGTGAGCGACTGTATTCTGACGTATTATCTCACGGCTACGCCTTCTGGGGTTGAGTCGCTTGCTTATAACTTTTCCATGCCAGTATTGGCAACCCGAGTCGGACATTTCCCGGAGACCATCGAAGATGGATTCAACGGCTATTTGGCTGAACCGGAAGACATAAGCTCTATGGCAGAAAAGATGCTACAGTTTATCGAAAGTCCCATTCCAAGAGAGAATGTTGCCAAGGCAGCTAAAGATATGAGTTGGGAAAATTATGCGACTTGCATTCTTAAAGAGTAGAGGAACTAACCCGGGAAACCCGACTCCAAAAACTCACAATGCTCTGGATCACGCTCACAAACTCATCGAAATCAACCGGTTTAGCAACGTAGCAGTTGGCATGGTAACGGTAACTTTCATTGATATCATATTGTGCTTCTGAAGTGGAAAAGACCACCACAGGAATCACCCGAAGCTTTTTGTTGTTTTTAATGGTTTTCAGGACCTCTAAACCGTTGACCTTTGGAATATTCAGGTCCAACAGAATCAGGTCAGGCAATTCGGCCAGACCAGCATTGTCTGCGGTTTGTAGATAGTCCAAAGCTTCTACGCCATCATTCGCCACGTCCAGGCGAAAAGTTGTTAAGCCACCCTCTTTGAGCGCTTCCTTTGCAAGCAGGATGTCACCTGGATTGTCTTCGACTAACAGGATGTTCATGTCCAATTCAATACAATTCCCCTTGAGTTAAACAGCTTACCCCAACAGCTGCATCCAAGGGCTTAATCTTTCGTTTAACATACGTGCCTTCCGCAAATTCGCGATGTACCTCAGGATACCCCTAACTAGCAGAAAGTGCAATGACTCCGATTTAAGGTTTCCATTGGTGCGAATTCACACAGCAACTTTCGGTGCTGTGTATTTCCAACTGTCGGAAATTTAATGAAATTTCATTACAATCCGCGCATTCAATAAACGAGCTGACAAATGATTGGGGATAGCAAAACTGTTGTTTTGCAGATCTTTGATCCAAACGTATGATACTGTATTCTCCCGTTGTAAGAGGTTAAAAACCTCAATGGTCGCCCACAATGACTCGACGCCGGAATCATTGTTAAAGGAAAAAACCTTCGAAAAACCGATATCTACGCGATGATAGGCCGGAAAACCAAAATTGGTTCGTAAATCAAAACGCCGTGGTGGACCAAAACGCAGCCCACTGCCAAACACATAATTTACATGTACTTTATATGTTGGATTGATCGGAAGTTCGTCCTGAAAATACATGGCAAAACTCACCCGCTGATCGGTTGGGCGCGGCACAAAGCCACGATCGTCCCCGCGAATGTCTTCCTCGGTTTTTAAAATCCCCAGA
>JBCBZF010000589.1:0-4650 GCA_039815525.1 Bacteroidota bacterium
TGGCTCAGTGTTTCGCTGAACCAATTTGTTGACTTCTTCGGTAAAGGTTTCGCAGGTATTCAGGTATTTCGTATCCCGATATTTGACCTTATTAATAAAGCCTTCTGGTTTACAGGAAGAGAGAACCGAAATAACCAACAGCCCAATAACCAATCTTGTGTGTGTCATATGGAGGCGACCTAAACGCTTAAGGTTCATGGTGGGTTTTATTATGAACAAATGATTTGCAAAGCTAAAAAAATTTCTATTCCGTGTAAATGTGCGAAATTTCAAGCAGGTTTCCAGCAAATTAACCGCCCGAAAATGGATTTATTTTAGGAGATAAAAAATATTTTGCTGCATTTTTCATACTTCCGCATAAATCCCGCAATTCGAACGATCGCATGAATCAATCATTCCCGGCCTCCAAACTTCCCCAGGTGGGGACGACAATTTTCACTGTTATGTCAGCCTTGGCCCGTAAGCACGGAGCCATCAATCTCTCCCAGGGATTTCCGGATTTCCCCTGCGACCCAAAGCTTCCGGCTTTGGTCAGTGAAGCGATGCAAAAAGGCTTTAATCAATATGCCCCTATGCCCGGACTCATACGCCTGCGGGAAGAAATCGCGGCGCTGACAGAAGATGTCTATGGCGCAAGCTATCATCCGGAAAGTGACATCACCATTACTTCTGGTGCCACTGAGGGTATATTATGTGCCATCACTGCGCTGGTCCACCCTGGAGATGAGGTCATCGTATTCGAACCTGCTTATGATGCCTATCTACCAGCCATTCGGCTCTGTGGTGGCATCCCGGTACGCATTTCGCTCCAACCACCTCATTATCAGATTCCCTGGCAGGAAGTATCCCAAAAACTCTCTGCCAAAACCAGAGCCATTGTCATCAACTCTCCGCACAATCCTACAGGAACAACACTTAGCAAAGAAGATCTCGATGAGTTGGAAAAATTGCTGGCGGTGCATCCGGCTCTGCTCATCTCTGATGAAGTATATGAACATATCGTTTTTGATGGGGCGACCCATCAGAGCATCAAGCTGCGCCCTTCTTTGCGGAACAAGGCACTTATTCTTTCCTCCTTTGGAAAATCACTGCACGCCACGGGCTGGAAAGTTGGTTATTGTCTGGCGCCAGAAACTTTGACAAAAGAACTCCGGAAGGTTCACCAATTTGTCACCTTCTCAACCAGCACGCCCTTTCAGTATGCCATTGCAGAATACCTGGCCACTGAACGACAGGCTTTGCTTGATCTGGACAGCTTTTATCAGAAAAAAAGGGATGATTTTCTTGAATTGCTTACAGAGAGTCGTTTCAGACCGCTCCCTTGTTCTGGCACCTACTTCCAATTGATGCGGTATGATGCCATTTCAGATTTGAATGAGGTGGACTTTTCGCAATGGCTCACAATGGAAAAAGGTGTGGCCTGTATTCCGGTTTCGGCTTTCTATGAAGACGCAGAAGATCACGGCATTGTCCGGTTTTGTTTTGCGAAAGAAAATGAGACGCTGGAAAAAGCCGCCGCTTTACTGCGTGACATATAACTACCAGGCGGGGCGCTCCTCTGTTTTGGGCAGGAGAAAAGTACGACGCAGCTGTTGAATATACTGCCGCGGATTGCGGCGCATGTCCTCTAAGAGGCGTTCGGCCAGATACACCGGCAGGGTATCCTGCCGACTGCGGGCCTCATCGCCATAAATGGGGCCTTCATAATTCAGGAGCAATTGCTGCTGCATCTCTGATAAATTGTTCTGCGGTGAAGGAGGCGGAGGATTATCAGATTGCTCGTCGTTTTGCTTTGGTGGTGGCGGGTCATCCTCCTCAAGCAGACGCTGAACCAATTCATAATTGAAACGAGCCGTTTCGTTGCTGGCATCTGCCTCTATGGCAGAGCGGAAAGCGCGTTGGGCTTCACGCAACTGATCCTGCGCAGCCATCATGCGCCCGACATTGTTCATGGCCCGGCTCCGCAGGGGGAGATTCCGACTGGCCGCCGCCTGGCGGAAATAACGCAATGCCTGCCCAGTGGAATCCATCCGGATATAACACTGCGCAAGATTATAATGAATCTCACCCGCCAGATTGGGGTAGCGACCCAGGGCTTCCTGGTAGGATTGGATGGCCTGTTCGTATTTGCCCAACCGAACCGCTTCGCTGGCAGCAGTGAGAAAGCCTTCTTGTCCTGAGAGACTAAACAACAATAATATGCCCAATATGCTCTGCTTCATTCGTTGCGGATTGGCATCATAAAAAAGGTGGCGACATACAGTAAAAAGGCCAAGAAAAGCAGAATTTGATAGCGATTACCAGCCATTTCCCGAAACGCAGACGCATAAGGAGAGGCCGCCATCTGCTCAATATCTTCGGCCAAGCGGTCCAATGCATCGTCCTGATCGTTCAACCGTCGATATGAAGTATCAAATTCAGACGCAAGGTCCTGCATCGGCTCCTCAATGAGCTGAGAGATAGCCAGGCTACCATCCGGATGCCGGATAAAACCCTGCTTCCGGCCATTCTGCAACAACGGAATGGCAGCCCCGGCCGTGGTCCCAACCCCTACGGGGAAAATCTTCACCTGTTGTCGTTTCAAACGTTCAATCAAGGATACATAACGATCTCCATGGTCTTCCCCATCGCTCACCAGAACGACCGCATTGCTGCGGAACTCAGGTGCCTGCGCCAACTCATCAAATCGCGCCTCTGCTTTGAGAAGGACATTGCGAAAACTGGTGCCGGTCTGACTAAACTGATGGCTCTCAGCCAAATCCAGAAACAACATCAGGGCTTCATGATCCTGGGTAAGCGGGCACTGAACATAGGCGTTTTCAGCAAAGAGGATCAGGCCAATATTTTCTCCTTCCAACTTACGGATCATGGATTTCAACTCCTTGCGTGCCTTTTCCAGGCGACTGGGCTGAAGGTCTTCAGCGTTCATACTGGCCGAAACATCCAGAAGGATATAAATATTGCGACGAAGTAAGTCTGTTTCACTGCTGTTTTCGCCAAAGTAAGGCCCCATCAACGCCAATACCATCAGAGAAAAAGCCCCCAGGCGGAAACTCTGCTTCAGGATGGCAAAATTTCGCTCGTATTCATCTTCACTAAACCAATTCTGCACAATTCCATTCACCCGCAGATACAAAAAATACAGGATACCAGCGACGACCGGTATTGCCAACAGCCAGATCCAATTATGTATGTGATAAAAGCCCAAGTACTTTTTGGTTTTTGCAGTGCGATGGTTTATCACCAAAGCCGTCTATTTCATCCTTCAAATAGCAAAAATCTCTTCTATTTTCCAGCGGCGGCACCTTCAACCGGAAGAAGTATGGTTTGAATGAATCCTCAGAGACGGGGAAGGGTTTTTTCTGAACCGCCCTGATCACGCGGATCAAAGATGTCCCGCAAATGTTCGCCCAGCAAATTCAGGGAAATGACAGTGAGTACGATAAACATTGCCGGAAAGAACAAAATCCACCAGTGGGAGAATTCACCTCCACGCGCAGCCGCCAAAGCACCTCCCCAACTGGAACTTCTATCCACTAAACTTAAAAAGGAAAGACCTGATTCAGCCAGGATCGCACCACCGATGCCGAGGGTGATCAACACCAGTATGGGCGGAAAGGCATTGGGCAGGGCATGTCGCATCAGGATGCGCCACTCAGAAAATCCGAGGGCACGCGCAGCCTCCACATATTCCATTTGAGAAACTGCCAGCATCTCCGCTCGGATGTAGCGCGCGATATTGGTCCATCCCAACAAACCAATGATGCCCATCACCAGCCACACGCTCCGTTCTTTAAATGCAGCCGCAACCGCCAGGATCAACAGCAAACGTGGGATGGAATTCATGACTTCAATGACCCGCATGACCACCGCATCAAAGGGCAACTGTATTTTTTTCCCAAACCATTGGAAATGAGATAGCTTTTTCCCGACAAAGCCTCCCAGCCATATACACAGCAGCAACAAAATGAAGCTAAATGCCAGTTCACCGATCAGAAAAGCTTTCCCTTGTACCGCATCCCATAAGGCATACCGTCGAAACATAAAAGCATAATATCCGCCGAGAAAACTTCCCAGGAGTATCCCCCACCATTGCATTCGACTGATTTCCCGCCGGTTACTGGCAAAGTAGCCCGCTAATCCTCCCAGCAATACACCGATGAAGGTGGCGATCGCCATGGCCATAATTCCAACCAGCAAAGACGTCCTTGTTCCACGTATCAGGCGGGCAAAAAGATCTCTTCCCAATTGATCAGTCCCCATCCAATGTCTTTGCCACCAGTTGAGCGGCTTACCTTTTCGCGTTGTTTGCTGGTCAAAAGGACTAAGATTTTTTTGACTCAACCGATCTTCTTCTCCATCATACGGAATGGGTGGCCAGATTGCATGGTCTAATCCCAACACTTTCCAGTTGACCTGAGACATGCGTTGTTTCCTCCCTAAAGCCTCTATCAAGACCGTTTCATTTCCCTGGAAAGCAGGCCAATACGTTTTGCCTTCCCACTGACAATAAATCGGGGCTGAGCCAGTGAGCAGATTCATGCTCAGGGCAAAAAAGGAATGCCGCTCCTGCTGCCACACCACAAAAGACAATAACTACAAGAACAATTTTTAAAAACTTATTCATGACTTCAATGACCCGCATGACCA
>JBCBZF010000241.1:0-7551 GCA_039815525.1 Bacteroidota bacterium
CAAACAAATGCTATGCGCAATTTCATTCTCCTTTTATTCACGAGCTTTACGTTTTTTTCCCTTAACGCTCAGATTTCCATCAACAACAACGACATGCCCGTGCCAGGCTATGCACCCTGGCTATCTACACCTGATACATTGTTTCAAATTGATGCCAGCCTGACAGGCCCCAATTTCACCTGGGACTTTAGCGGGATGACAGCCATTGCCCAGAATCGTGATAGCTTCATCAGTGTCAACAATGTTCCGTTGTTGATCCGGGTGCAGTTTCCGTTCTCCGCTAATTTGGTGCGTTATCTGCCTACGCCTGATTCAATCGGACCAGTCGGTCTGGGCGAAGGCTTCCAGATTTTCCTGAACAACAGTGGAGGCTTCCAAAACCTCGGTTTTGGCGGAGAAATCAATGGGATTCCGCTGGTCCTGGAGAATGATCCGGTGGAGGTGATTTATGATT
Organism: Bacteroidota bacterium; assembly: GCA_039815525.1. Taxonomy (GTDB): domain Bacteria; phylum Bacteroidota; class Bacteroidia; order J057; family J057; genus JBCAWW01. The sequence goes on from JBCBZF010000241.1 coordinate 455, forward strand.
TTCCCCTACAGTTTGGCAATGAAGACTCGTCCAGCTCAGTTGCAGAACTGAGTGTTCCCGGGTTGGTCTTCTACCGTCAGGAGCGCACACGCGTCTCTGAAGTCGATGGTTGGGGGAGTCTGACCACCCCTTATGGAAGCTTTGATGTTCTACGGCAAAAATCAGTGGTCACTGGCCGGGACAGCATTGCATTTGATACCCTGAATGTTGCCTTCAGCCTTCCCAAACAAGCTGAATACAAATGGTTGGCAAAGGAAGAAGGTGTTCCGGTTCTGCAGGTAACCACCACCATCAGTGACAGCCTGAATCTTGAGATTCCGACATCAGTGGCATACGTTGATTCGTTTCGTAATCTGAACCCGCCTACTTCAATAGAACGTCCCAGAGTTGAATCATTGGCTTTTTATCCCAACCCCGCATCTGACCAGCTTCAAATTGCATGGTCTGATATGCTTTCCGCAGATGCGCGTCTGGAAGTCATTGATATCAATGGGAAAATTGTCCTGGAAAAAGCGATCCACTCAGGATTCGATCCCATTCCACTCGGTGGCCTCAGCCAGGGCGTATACCAGGTGCGACTATGGAACCACGGACAATGGTTTGCCGGTAAATTGCTGATTCAACGCTGATCAGCCGACATAATAGAAAAAAGAACCCAGGCCAACAGTAAATACCCAGTTGCCAAATAGGGCATGCTCGAGACTGACGCCCATCAAGGAGCGGTGTTTGTCATATTGCCATGCGAGCAGCAGACTGATCAGGATGGTACCGACGACTGCGATCCAGTTGCCAAAAATGATATGGACAAAGCCAAAACAGATCGCATTGATCAGAATGAGAAAGTTCTGGGAGGGAAACAGGTCTTCATAGCGGTGAAAGAAAAATGGCCGGAAGATGACTTCTTGTGGTAAGACTGACCAGAGCGGATAAAAAATCCAGATTAATAACATCAGACCCGGTTGCTCTTGAGGTAAGTCGAAGAGACGCTCGGGGAAAAATATCGCAACCAGGATGGTCGATACAATGGCGAATGCGGCAAAGCGAAGCAACACTGGTTTTGTGCCTTTAAACTGATTCCAGCCAAGCCGGGTACGGTCAAATTCTTTGTCCAATAAAAGAATACTCAAACAGTAGATCAGAGAAATAACCAGCGGGATAATGAATCTTTTTCCCAACAACTCGAAATACATCAGTGCTGGCAAGAGGATGAACAACAGGGCAAACTCAGCGTAGCGGAACCAGCGATTGGATGTGTGTTGGATGATAAGGTCCATAGACGAAAATGATTCTTTGGGGTAACGGCAGAAAATGATCTTGGTTTAGAAGAATGAGCAGATCTTTCACAAAAAAAAACAGTCCCAAAGCCGGGACTGTTTTCGTATGTCAGATAATTTCCTGATTACAAGTGAATCACCTCGTCATAAGCTGCGGCTGCCGCTTCCATGACGGCTTCGGACATGGTGGGGTGGGGGTGAACCGCTTTGATGATCTCGTGTCCGGTGGTTTCGAGTTTACGGGCGACAACCACTTCCGCGATCATATCCGTTACGCCGGCACCCAACATGTGTGCGCCCAGGAATTCTCCGTATTTGGCATCGAAGATCACTTTGATGAAACCATCGGATTTACCTGCAGCTTTGGCTTTACCGGAAGCAGAGACAGGAAACTTTCCTACCTTCAGCTCATAACCAGCTTCTTTGGCGGCTTCTTCGGTCATGCCCACAGAGGCCACTTCTGGCTGACAATAGGTACAACTTGGAATATTGCCGTAATCCAGTGGCTCTACATCCATTCCGGCCAGTTTCTCCACACAAATGATGCCTTCATGCGAAGCCACGTGCGCCAGCGCTGGTCCCGGAATCATATCACCAATGGCATAAATGCCGTCTACATTGGTTTTATAATAATCGTCTACCACGACCAGACCGCGGTCCATCTTGATGCCCAGAGATTCGAGACCCAAGTTCTCGACATTGGCGACGACGCCTACTGCTGAAAGCAGCATGTCGGCTTTGAGGGTTTCTTCTCCTTTTTTGGTTTTGACGGTTGCGGTTACACCAGTTTTGGTGGTTTTGACCCCAGTTACCTCGGAGCCCGTCATGATATTCAGACCCTTACGTTTGTAGATGCGCTCCATTTGCTTGGAGACCTCCGCATCTTCACGTGGTAGAATATTGGGAAGGTATTCGACGATGGTAACCTCAGTCCCCATGGTGTGGTAGAAGTAGGCAAACTCCATCCCAATGGCACCAGAACCAACCACAATCATAGATTTTGGTTGCTTTTCAAGCGTCATTGCCTTGCGATAGCCAATGATCCGGTCATTGTCGATGGGCATGCTGGGTAGGCTACGAGAGCGGGCACCGGTAGCCAGGATGATGTTTTTGGCGGAGTAAACCTGTTTGTTACCCGCTTCGTCTTTGACTTCAACCTGCCGGTTAGGCGTTACCCGACCATTCCCAACCAGTAAGTCAATTTTGTTTTTCCGGAACAGGAAGTTTACGCCTTTGCTCATGCCACCAGCAACACCACGGCTGCGTTTGACGACTTCGTCAAAGTCATGGGTAGCTTTTTCTACCTTCAAACCATAGCTTTCTGCGTGTTTGATGTAGTCCATGACCTCTGCACTTTTCAACAGCGCTTTGGTCGGGATACACCCCCAGTTCAGACAGATGCCGCCGATCTCAGCTCGTTCGACCACACCTACTTTCATGCCAAGTTGTGAAGCGCGAATGGCGGCCACATATCCTCCAGGGCCGCTGCCAATCACGATTAAATCATAAGTATTCGCCATAGCAATCTTTGAATCTTTCAGTAATAATGTCGCTCCGGTCGCTGCCGTTTGCGGGGGCAAAGTTAGGAAAATTGTCGGATTGCAGAAGCATGCAGATGAACCGATTTTTCTGCTACCTTTGCACCGAAGGTTTGCCAATTCTTGCACTGTTCATGCTGCAGCAACTGTATTTGAAAAACTATGCCCTCTTTGCCGAAGCCAGAATCAGCTTTGAAGCGGGTCTCAACATTCTGACCGGTGAAACTGGTGCCGGAAAATCTTTGTTGGTAGGGGCCCTCGGCCTGATCAATGGCAAACGGGCAGATAGCTCTGTGATCTTCATTGCCAATGAAAAATGTGTGGTAGAAGCACAATTTGCCAGTTTACGTCCATCGATCTGTCGCCGTCTGGAAAAATTCGAAGAATTTGACGTAGAAGGCAACGACCTGATCGTAAGACGAGAGATCAATCCCAGCGGCAAATCACGGGCCTTCATCAATGATACTCCCGTTTCCTTACAAATCTTGCGTCAAGTGGCCGCTTTGCTGCTTGACATGCACGGGCAACATGAAAATCATTTGCTGTTGTCTACTGATCAGCAATTGGAGTTGGTGGATGCTTTTGCTGATCATGCAGATCATTTGTTTGCTTTTGGGGAGCATGTCAAAAGCAGTGAACGGATTTTGCGAGAGATCAGGCAATTAGAGGAAAAGGAAAAGCAAGCCCGCGAGCAAATGGAGTTTCTCAATTTCCAGATTGAAGAATTGGAAACCGCCGGTGTGGAGGCCGATGAGGAAAAGCAGTTGGAGCAGGAACTGAACCTGCTGCAGAATGCAGAAGAAGTACGTGAAGCACTCGGTATGGCCACGGAATCTCTGTATCATCAGGACGAATCCCTCTACAATCATTTGAGTGAAATACTGGCCACCTTGCAAAAAGTATCTGGGGTAAGCTCCGGTATTTCGGAAGTGGTTGAGCAGCTAACCGAAGCACAGGATACGCTGAAAGAAGCCTCTTTCTCTTTTCAGAATATGCTTGAAACAGTTGAATCAGATCCTGAACGCCTGGCATTTATTGAAGAACGATTGGGGGTATACCATGACTTAAAACGGAAATACAAAGTTGCAAGCGGAGAGGAACTGGTGGCGAAACTGGCAACACTCCAATCCCAACGGCAGGCGGTGGATTCATTGGAAGATCAGGTCGAAGGCCTGAAGGCTGATTTGGCGACACGGCAGAAAGCCATGCGTAAACTTGGCCTGCAAATTGAACAAGCCAGATTGGCTGCCAAGCCATTGATTGAGGCCGAAGTGCATAATTTGTTGAAAGAAGTGGGCTTTGAGAAGGCTCGCTTTGAAGTCGCAATTGAGCGTCTCAAACATGCCGATGGTAGCCTGGAGATTGACGGGGAAAGATTGCGCCCTGCTGCCAATGGCATCAATCGGGGCTATTTTTTGATCCAAACCAATCCGGGGATGCCAGCCGGTATGCTCAACCAGATCGCTTCTGGTGGGGAGATTGCACGTGTGATGCTGGCCATCAAAGCAGCCCTGGCGGAGAAATCAGAGTTTCCGGTCCTGATTTTCGACGAAATCGATACTGGGATCAGTGGCGAGATCGCCATGAAAGTCGGTACTGTTATGCACCGCCTCGCGCGCCGTTTTCAGATCCTGTCGATTACCCATCTCCCCCAGATCGCTGCCAAAGGAGACCAACATTTCCAAATCATCAAACGCATCAAGGACGAACAAACCCAATCCATGGTAGAACGTCTGAATCAAGAAGGTCGAATCAATGTATTGGCCCGTATGTTAAGTGGAGATGATCCCACTGAATCGGCCTTACGTAATGCCGCTGAGTTGATCGGTTCCTGAGAACCAAAACGATTTCTCTGCAAAAAAATCCGCATTCTTACCAGCTCATCATTCCGGTAACAGACAGACCCTTATTCTTTCAATTGTAAAGCAAGAATGGCCTTATTGGAGGCTGTAAGGGTAAAAAGGCAACTCATGAACTGGATGCATCATGGAGGCAGTCCGTCAGATATTGAAGCATTTTGGAGGAAAGGAAGCTGCCAAAGAACAATCGCTGCAAATCTTGACATGGAGTCTGATAATCAGATATATACACTTTTTGTGATTCTTTTTCCATTCGGTAGTTTTACCCAGTGTAAAGAATGAATATGATCTGACGAATACGCTTTTTCATCCCCGGACGATTCGCCACATATGCTTGCTACGCCCTGCCTTTCCCCACCTGCTCTCCACGTCCAATATGTACTGTTTCTCTCTCATCAGGCAAAAGATCGAGAACGCATGCTGCGGGAATCACTGCAAGCTGTTGGAAACTGGCGCGTTGTAAACGTATCTGAGAAGTTTGCCTTTGTCAAACAGCTGATAAGTAATCCTCCGGATTTGGTGGTTGCTGATGCGACTACCCCTTGCTTTCATTCCCTGGAAGCCTTGCAAATGGTCAAATATATCCATCCAGATTGTCGCTTTTATCTTCTCCTGGACCAAGGCGAGGATGAATTGCTGCTGGACGCTATTTTGCAAGGTGCTGATGCCTGTTTTTTTCGAAATCAATGGAGTACAATGCGGGAAATAATTGATTCCCCAAACATTGGCTCCACGGACCATGAAATGATCGATATGAAACAGCGAATTATTCGAAAAATTGAGGAGAACATCGATGGACTGGGTGAGATCAAAGAATTCTTGTCTGAGATGTCTGAGACCGCGGGACGCTTTCCCGAGAAAGTAGATGAAGAGATTGATGAATCAATTGACTATCTCAAGAAACTTGAACGAAAGCTGAAAGCGAAGTCAAAATAATACGATTGGCTTTTTTTATAACAGGATGGTCTAAATTTGCACTGGTACTTTCTTTGTTAGCCTGAGTTTCTTTACATTTTAGGAACGACTGCTAATCTATGAAGAAAATTCCCTTCTCCTGTTGGGGTATGCTATTGGTCCTGACCATTGCGGCATGCCAGCAAAGCCCCCCCTCACCTGAATACCTCGATCCTGCGCCAATTTCAGTAGAGAGTTACCCTTTTCAACTGTTTGATTTCAGCGCTACTGAACCACCAGACGGATGGACAAAAGTTGCTTCCCCCACATTTAAAAATGGGGACATCCAAGCTGATGAGACCGGAAATGTTTTGCTGAAAAAGGCTGATGCAACCGCTGACTGGAATACGGGCCTTCAGCATGATGATCTGGATCTTGACCTGCGTTTCATGTTAGGGGAGAAAAGCAGCTTCTCGCTCCTTTTACAAGGCCGGCATGAATTGCCTATTGCTGGATCAAACGCTCCTGAAAAATATGCGCCATCTCTCCGTGCCCCTGGTTTATGGCAATCCCTGAGACTGGAATTCCGCCTTGCCGGCGAGGCGCATCCGCAAGACCGCGTCAGCAGACTCTGGCTGAATGGCACCCTGATGGCCGAAAATCTCGAATTTCCTGAAGCGACTACACCAACTGGTCCCTTAACTGTAAGGATTCCTGCCGGGAGTGCTGCTTTTCGTAGTATGGGCACGAAAATTTATCAGGACCAGCAGATCAGCTTACAAAATCTACATTATAGCTACTATCCGGTTGAGACCTCTAATCAGGTTATCGATAAAGTGGCTGATCAGAATGTGTCCGAGCTTGAAGCCCGGCAAACAGGCTCTGTAGACAGTATGTCACGTCATTTAAGTCCGGAACGCGCCAATTTTTTGTTGGACTTCAATGGGGAGATACCGGTTCAAACGGCAGGCGCATATGGCTTTTATGTTCAGGTTGGTGGGGGCGCCCTTTTATACATAGACGATCAATTGGTGGTTGATGCTGATGGTGAGCGTTCGTTTACCGATGACAAAGCCTATGGCCAAATCGAATTAAGCGAAGGGACGCACCGTTTCCGTTTCACTTACTTGCAAAATCATCGCTGGTGGCGACGTGGAATGGGGGTTTGGCTGGAAGGGCCTGGCATTGCAAGACAAGCTTTGCATGCACCCGGTTCCATTCCTGAAATGAAAGCGCAAACCGCGCTCGCGGTGGCAGTTGGCGACGAGACAGAACTGCTTCGGAGCTTCATGATCCATAAGGGGAAAAAGCGTACCCATGTTCTCTCGGTCGGTTCGCCCACAGGCATTTCTTTTGCTTATGATCTCAATGAAGGCAGTATCCTCAAAGCCTGGAATGGCAACTTTCTGGATGTACGTGAGATGTGGGTCAACCGGGGAGAACCGCAGTTGGCACATCCACTGGGCAGCGTGATCGATTTTGTTGGAAAAAGTGGCTTTTTGAAGCCTTTTTCAAACTAAAAAAACTCCAAC
>JBCBZF010001016.1:0-2641 GCA_039815525.1 Bacteroidota bacterium
ACCTGGAGAATGTTCTGCTGCTGCGTGATTCGGTTCCTAAGGTCGGGATCCGCAGCGACAACCAAGGCATTGAGCCATGTTTGGTAGGCATCAGCGAGGTATGGACTCAGCACCAACATCATCAAAAAGTACCTTCAGGACGTGCCGACTCTCCTGGCTTCGGGCTTCGCCCTGATGTTTGTGGCCATTCCTTATCTGGTGTACTTGCCATTTACGGACATCATAAGTGATATTACCACCCAGCCGAAAGGCTGGATGAGTCTCTTATACGTCGGTATCCTGGGAGCGGTGGGCACTTCCCTGGCACTGATCTTTTATTATCGATTGGTGCAACTGACCGATCCGGTCTTCTCCTCTTCTCTTGCCTACGTCATCCCGCTGATCGCGGTCAGTTGGGGTTTATTGGACAATGAGACCTTTTCGGCCATCCAACTGATCGGCATGGCCACAATATTTGTTGGCGTTTGGCTGACCAATCGAAAGACCTGATCAGGCATTTTCGATCAGCCACAACACGAGGAAGACCACGGCACCAAGGGCGGAAAGTGCACCTAAAACAGCAAAGAGGCTGGAGAGAAAGCCACCGAGAATTCCGGAAAATGCGCCGGAGAGCAGACCGAATCCGATTGCGGCTGCAACCAATAACAAAGCGTAGAGGATGTAGCGTGGCAGGGCTTTCTTTTTGCCGAGACGCTGACGGCGTTCAGCAATTTGTTTGACCTTTTGCAGGCGCTTCTGTAAGCGCGCCTGACGTTTTGCCTCCTTGGGCGTCATGGGGCGACTCACTTCAGTGGTGGTAGGGGCTGGGGCCTGGCCGGCATAAGAAAGCTGTGGACTGGCCAGGGAAATCATGATGAGACTCAGGAAAAAAAGCAAAGACTTCATTGCAGGCGGTTTGTTGTAAAAAGGCTGTTTCCGAAAGCTGGTTTCGGTTTTGTCTAAGGACAAAGCCCGAAAGAGATGGTTGCAGAAAGCCGTTTTCATATTTTTGATTAACGGACGTTGCATTTTAGGAAAAAAATGTTCTACCTTTATCAAACCTGAGAATACAACCATAAACACAACATTCCAGGCCACATTTTTTCATCAACTATTCAGCTGTGTTTGTCAGCCTGAAAGCCCATTGCTTGTCAGGATTGTCAACCAGCAAACAGATTTTCTGATTCATTCATTCTGAATGAGCCAGAGCCTTATCGCGCAACAACCAAATTTTGAATAGTATGATGAAATCACAATTTCAGAAAACACGATTGCTCTTTTTGATGTGCCTCCTGGGCATCTTGACGTCCTGTAGTCAGCAGGAAGATTTTTCAGCTGCGGTAGCTGAGAATTTTCTGGACATGTCCGAATCCTCCGGAGAGATTGTCCTATCGATCAGTTTTGAGATGGAAGCCAATACGCGCGTCTATGTCAAAGGAGCCGATGAAAGTACGCATTTCTCCAAACCGGACCGCATTAACCAGGTTCCACAGATTACCCGCCAGAAGATTCAGATGGATGTGAAGGCGGATGGATCTATTGACCTGATTTCTGAGAACATGACGCCTTCTCAGAACATCATCCCCGACCATGAAAGCCTGCCTTCCAACACGCCCATGCCCGAAAAGACCATTTTGCGAGACGGCATGATGTACCTCTACGACGGCGGGGGCAATCTGTTGGCACAGCACCCGGTTGAAACACCAGTCAATGATGTGCTGATCCAGCACATTGGCGAATTAAAGCAAGATCACAGCGTGGAAACACTCAACGAAGTGATCCTGTCCATGCAGTCGGCTGCTTATGATGAGGAATTGCAGGCGATGATCAACAATCCTGAAGCCTATGGCGCCACCATTGAGCATTTGGACGCCAACATCGTCGGCCTGTCAGTCCCGGCCGTTAACACTGGCATCTCTAACAATGATGACGTTTCCGTCATGGTGGTGGACATTGAACACAATTTGATGCTGGCCAATCAATTGCTGGATGGAACGGGCAAACTCAAAGTCAGCACCATGATTGAATATGGCTATGAAGGCGACAGTCCACGACTGAAAGGTATTCTCACCCAGATGCCATACGTTCTGCCTTCCGGAACTGCGGCTACCATGGAAACCTATCAGGCCATTTCCAAGCTCAACGTCCACTTCAATTAAGCTTTCCTTTTTCACTTTTAATGCACAAAATCATGAATACGAAACATATCGTTGGTCTCTTTTTGTTTTGCTTACTGACCACTACCTCCTTTGGCCAAAACCAAGGGCGAAATGTCTTCTGGATTCAGGGGATGGGGCAGTCTGGTAACGCCTGGCAGGAATATGAAAATCGTTTTGGGAACGAAAGGTGTATGAACAGTGTCTCAGATAATATATCAAACTGGAATGTTGTGAGGACAACTGATGGGATTCCGTTATTCACCAACCGGATCCGCACTGAAATGAACCTTTCTCTTGGAGCGGCTGGGGTAGGAGATCCCCAGAATATTGCAGTAGGACACAGTGCGGGTGGAATTACGGCTCGTGCCATCGTAAGGGACCATCAGGGTAATAGCGCTCAGTATCCTCAAACTTTCGGCGGCATCATCACCGTTGGTAGCCCAAATAATGGGGCTGATCTGGTGAACTCCTATGAAAATGGAGACGTAGCAGCTGTCCTAAAT
>JBCBZF010000716.1:0-3901 GCA_039815525.1 Bacteroidota bacterium
AAGACCACAATAAGGAAGAGTAGCTTTCGCATCATGCGTAGTAGTTTGTACAGTCCGGACCAAAGAATTGGTCAAAGGTTTAATCCAATAAAAAACTTATAGCTCCGTATATTTCGAGGCTTTTCCCTTCGCTTTCTCTACGGGATACTTCGCGGCATTGAGTGTCAATTTATGTCGCACAATCTCAGCGAGATCTAAAGAAAATGCATCCGCCATCAACAGGACATAATTCATCACATCGGCCAATTCTTCCGCTAGTTTTTCGCGATCTACCTCTTCTGCCCTTTTCCATAGAAACAACTCATTCAATTCTGCTGCCTCAATTGACAAGCCAAGGGCGAGGTCTTTTCCATTGTGAAACTGTTTCCAGTCCCGTTCATCACGGAAAGCCACCACTTCCTGTGTGAGTTGTTCAATGATGCTTTTCTTATGTGACATATTCATTCAAAGATTTATTCCCCGCCATCAAGCACGCCAATGCATTCGATTAAAAGTGAGTGAACCAGATCAATTAAAGCTACTGGTTTCGAAGGTGCTATCCTTGTACCTTGAAGCATAATCCTGCTCTATGCAAGACAAATTACCGCTGCGCACCCATTTTGCGTATGGAATCGGGGACTTTGGACAAAATATGGTCTTCCAGATTGTCACCATTTTCCTGTTGCCATTTTATACTGATATCATGCTGCTGGCCCCTGTTGCCGCAGGGAATATTTTTCTCATCGCTCGCTTTTGGGATGCCATCAATGATCCGCTGATGGGCTTATTGGCTCAGAGAACAAGAACGCGCTGGGGCACCTATCGTCCTTATTTACTCTTTGCTGGCATTCCAACCGCCATCGCCCTGGTACTCCTGTTCGTCAAGCCCTTTGATGACCCAGATCAAAACTTCTGGTATGCCTTCTTCACCTATCTGATCTTTGGTATGGCATTTACCGCACTCAACATCCCATACGGCACGCTTTCAGCCGTGATCACTGACAGCTATCATGAGCGAATCAGGTTGAATGGATTCAGGATGACTTTTGCCCTTGCTGGAGGCCTTGCGATCGGATTATTTGCCCAGAGAGTCATTGGCTTATCTGAAAATGTGGAACAGGGACATATCTGGATGGCGATGGCGGTAGGAGGCATACTATTGACGGGTTTGCTGATCACTTTTTTCGGGATCAAGGAGCCCATTCGTGAGCAGCTAAGCCATCGGGGAGAGAGTTTCACAAATCTTTTGAAGGTCCTGCGTCGCAATCGGCCTTTTTGGTTGATGACGGCGACCTTCGGCTGCTGCTTCATTGCGCTGGCAATTTTTTCGTCCATGATTCTTTTTTACTTCGAGCATGTCCAGGGGGCCAAAGACATGGGAGGCACCGCTATTTTTTGGTATATGGGTGGAAATGTGGTCAGTGTACCCATCTGGTCCTGGCTGGCTGGAAGGCTGGGAAAAAAAGGCGTTTTTCTATTGGGAGCCAGTTTATCTATCGTCGGCTTTTTCTGCCTCTACTTTGTGCCTTCCGGGGAAGCAGGCTGGGCGGTGGCCTGCCTGAGCCTGCATGGTCTGGGAAATGGTGCCGCCGCATTCAGCAGTTGGGCCATGCCTGCAGACACCGTAGATTATGGCGAATACAAAACGGGGGTCAGGGCCGAGGGTGTCAGCTATGGCGTTTATGGTTTTTTCCTCAAACTGGGCATTGGCGTCGGTTTATGGATGTCGGGCGTTGGTCTGGAAATGAGTGGATATGTTGCCAATGCCGTACAATCGGTAGAAAGCATTGAAGGGATCCGTTTGCTGATCAGTTTGGCGCCTATGTGCTTCATCGCATTGGCAATGTTCTGCATGCTTTTTTACACCATCTCCGCCAAACGCCATACGGAAATCCAAGTCGCTTTGGAAGAGAAAAACCATCATCCTACTTCCTGATCCCAGGCTATCTACTGGGCCAAAATCTGCCGTAACCCGAGGTCGTCGACCTTGAGCAAGCCAACTGGGACGAGTCGGGGGGTAAGCTTTGCCCAATCACGATTTTTTGGCAAAGACTTCGGAGAAAATCGGCAGTGCATCTGCCAAACGTCCCGCATTGACCAGGGAAACCGCGTGCCAAAACTTCATCTCTTCGTTTTGCGGAAAAAGGCTTTCGGCCGCGGCATACTCTTTCAAGGCTTCGTCCACCGCCCCCTTTTCTACCGCCAGATCACCTTTGTTCATGTGTTCGTAGGCACGATGGACCTGTAGCAGCCGCTGCATTTCTTTGATGGGTTCGGGATGATCTTCGATACGTAAGTCTACGCGGCGATCCACCCAGGGCTGGCCACTGGCCTCAGGCGCCACGACCAGCATCGCCACCGATTGTTTGCCACGGATGTCTCCACCGGCATCCTGAGCTGCGGTCAGGGCAGACATCATGCGCTCCGCCAGTGGGCCTTCAGCTTGCCGGTAGGCTTTGGCCATGGCTGGCCAGACCTGATCATTGGCCATGAGATTGGCCTGGACAGAAAACTGTTCTCCCACGATATGGCCAGCGTCCGGAATGCAATTCTCGCCCGTAAAAGCGGCCACCTGTCCCTGTGCATCGATCACCGCCAATTGGCGAACATTGCGACCTTCATCTGAAGCGATCAGGGCTTCTAAGACTTTGGGTGCTGGCAGACCAGTTTTTAAGAGGGCTAGTCCTTGCGGACCAAAATTGGGGTTCACGAAGGATTGAGTCGCAATGGCCCCAACCCCTGCTTCCGCCCAGCTGACCAGAGACCCAACTGAAAACCAGTGGGACTGAACCGCAACTCCGATTTCACCAGATACAGAATCACGGGCAACAATGGAGTAAGTATGGGCCAGCGGATTATTTCCATAAAATGTTTGTGCGAACAGAATATGGCCAAATAGAAGCGGAAGAAGGCACAGTTTTTTCAGCATGGGAAAGTGATTCGTTTGGACGAAAATAGGCAATTGATAGAATAGATTTTACATCGTAGCAGCGGACCGCGTCCGATGAAGAACGGCAGTACATCGAAATGATGTGGGTATTCAAGACATCGGAACGATGTGGATTTTCAATACATCAGAACGATGTAGATGGTCTGTAGCAGCGGACCGCGTCCGATGAAGAACGGCAGTACATCGAAATGATGTGGGTATTCAAGACATCGTTCCGATGTGGATTTTCAACACATCGGAACGATGTAGATGGTCTGTAGCAGCGGACGCGATCCGCTGCTACTTGGAATTTTGATTTGAAATACTTTCATTCAGGTATTTAGCACAACAAGTATGAAACCGCATTACCTCACATTCAGGCGGAAACCCATTCGTTTGCCGGGACATGATTATAGTTCTCCGGGCTACTATTTTATTACCACTTGTACACACCACCGTCAAAAAGTTTTAGGCCACATTGAGGATGGGAAAATGATTCTGTCTGCTGCCGGATTAATCGTCCAAGAAGAATGGGGTAGATCTACAGGAGAACGTCAAGGAATATCTGTCAGCCTGGATGAATTTTGTATCATGCCAGATCATTTCCATGCAATTGTCATTCTTGGTACCCCATTCCTTCCGAATTCGAGCGGACAGCTTCCACGTCGCACTTCGCAAAAGGTGCGGTTTTGTGCCCATACATCTGTACTTGGGACAATTTTAAAGGGATTTAAAGCTTCTTGCACCAGACAAATCAGAGAAGTAGGTCTTCCTGACTTCAAATGGCAAAGAAGTTTTTATGATCACATTATTCGTGATTGTCGGTCTTTAAATCGGATTCGATCTTACATTAAGAATAACCCAGCCAATTGGAAACATGATTTCACATCGTAGCAGCGGACCGCGTCCGATGCAGAACGACAATACATCAGGACGATGTGGAATTCTTATACATCAGGACGATGTAGATGACCTATACATCAGGACGATGTG
>JBCBZF010000626.1:0-4407 GCA_039815525.1 Bacteroidota bacterium
GAAGAACGATAGGTAAAGGCTACATTCGCGCCTTGCTCGGCGAAACTAAGTGCAATAGACCGGCCAATCCCACGGGTGGCACCAGTAATGAGTGTCGCTTGTCCTTCCAATAATTTCATCCGGCAAATATAGAAAAATTGGGAAGAGGTCCGAGGCTTTGAAGAAGGAGAATATATCAACCTACAGTCGATGGACGAGATAAAAATGGGGCGGAATTTTCTCCCTCTACACCCTTAATACCTTCTGAAGCGAAATGAAAAACGCAGCGCAATTTCGGCCTGTTGCCTCAGGGTACTGATTTTCAAATTCCTAAGCCTTTCAAGTATGTAATTGGCGATCTCGGCCTGCTCGCCTTCGGCGGTCGCTTCCGGGTAGAAAACCTGTTCGAATGCATACCATTGATTACGGGCCGTCTCATTCCGACTGATTTTCAAGGCGTCTTCAACCTGGTATTGCCGATTTTCGATGAATTCACCGACACTGATATCCTCCTCTTCCTGATCAATCAATTCAAAAAAGAGCTGGGCAAAATCCGGGATGCCAGTGATGATGGCGAGCGCAAACACCAGGGATTGGTAGGCATCCAATTGGCTTTCATCGACTGTACCATGGGCGCCCCACTGGCTATGTGATTTAATCAGGCGACACACATTGACAAAGCGCTTAATGGTACGGGGAGAACTGTCGAGTATGGGCGTCAAACTGGTGATGAAAGACAATTCATTCTGCGCCAGACTGATTTTTTCCAGTGCTTGGGTGATGACCTCTTCCGGAATGGCAGCGTAGGCTGCTTGTTGCGGGCTCATCGGAAGCTCCTCAGCGGGAAGAGGCATACTTTTCTCTGGTGTGTTAATCGCTTTGGCGAGCACGCGCTTTCGCTTTTCTTTCTCTACAATCAAAGGCTGCTCCTGCTGCTGCTTTGTATCCTGCTCGCTGTCTTCGACAGGAGGATTCTGGGTGGGAATACTTGATTTCCTGGTGGTTTTTTTGCGCTTCTTTTGGGTTTTTTCTTTCGTTACTTCCTCAGAAACGGGTACAACTGGTGTTTCTGATTCTGGTGGTGTAGATGTTTTGACTGATTTGTCTTCAGCAGGTTTATCCTGTTGTAAGGATGAGGTTTCTTGCTCAGGTGATTCTGAAGGAGGGGGGGCAGTGTTTGGTTCCGTTTTTTTCGGTGGGAGAGAAACCTTTTGGGCCTTCTCCATGTCTCCATCCAGTAAATGGTTGATGTAGCGTTTTTTGCCAAAATCATCCATGTCAACCAGGCGAAACGGAATCTGAAAGATCTTCTCCAGGTAATCGAAAGGGGTTGCATTTTCGCTATACTGTAAACTTTTCTCAGCCTGTTCATTGATCGATGCACCACTGACAATGCCACTGCTTTGGATCGGGGCCAGCATGGAACCGTACTGTTTGATGAGAGATTTTGAGATCCACCGAACATCTACCCCCACCACGACCACAAACAATGGAAAAGCCAGAATCAGATGCACTGCCTGCAGGACTTCGACCACTTTTTCTGGTGGACAGCGGTCCAAATCATCGATGTACAGAATGATTCGATCTATTTTGGATACTTTCTCAAGCTGAAAAGGCCCTTCCTCTTTTTCCTCTTTTCGAGACAAGATTCTGGACAAATACTCCCGGTCTTGCAGATAAGAAGCCAATTTCTCAAAATCTTCCCGGATGACAGAAATCAGTCCCAGGTGTCTTTGATACTCATTGCTGGACAGTCGTTTCTCAATGAATGCCGAAAGCCTTTTGCCTTCCTGAATCGCCTGAATCTCCGCTTCGATGCTTTTGAAGTCGCTTTCCAGTGCCTGAATGGAGGCTTTGGTGGCAATGATTTCTTCTGCCTTCCGACTTAATTCTTCTTTTTTGCGGGCCAATTCGAGGTCCAGCTTGGTGGAGGCAAGGTCTTGCAATTGCCCCAGTTGGGTGCGTGCGGATTCAAGATAGGCGACGCCTTTGTTGATTTTGCTCAGGGCTTCTCTGGCTGCTTCTATCGCATTGGGGAGGATTTTCAGTAAGGCAAAAATGACGGCGATAACTTTTGATGCTGCTTCCACCAATGAACCACTTAACCATGAATCGGTCGAATCAGGGATCAATGGACCAAGAATCATTGCGACCAATGGGACCACAATGAAGATGATGAGGAACCATTTGCTTTTTTGTCCCATCTTCTTGAACTCATTGAACCAGGTGGTCAGGCGACTGCGGATTTTGGTTTCTTCATAATAACCCTGCAACGATGCCACATCGGCCATCAGTTCATCCCTGGCCTCCATGGCCTCATCAATGCCCAATTGTTTACGGGCTTCCGTAAGGTTTTCTTTTATCTTTTTGTGGGTGTCTTTGACATCCTCTTGCTGACTGAGAACAGTCCAGATTTCCTTAATGCCGACATCTTTCAGCTCCTTTCGGAGGTCGGTTCGTTCTTCTTCCAGACTTGCCAGGGTCTTCTGCAAGCCTTTCATCTCCTCGTCCAACTGATCCTTACGAGCTTCTTCTGCCCGCAATAAATCCTGGGTCGTCGCCAGATTTTTATAAAGTTCTAATTCATCCTTTACTTCCTGGGAAACATTGCCGACGTAGGTGTTCAGGTCTTCAAAAATATTGGTGATCAGACTGGCCCAAAGATTGGTATCGATATAGTGCCAGGCATTGAATTCGATCTGAGAGATATTTTTACAATACCCCAGTTCGCTTTCTTTTTTGACTTCCACCAATCTGCGAAAAGTGTTCAACGCATCCACCTCTCCTCTTGCAATGGCTTGCGACAGATCCGCTAACTGTTGCTGCTGATTGTCAGCCAGGATCTTTTTGATTGTCTCTGTGGCTATTTGAGGATCCTGCCGCATCTTGAGAAGCAATGCTTCCGTTTTTTTCTCTCCGATGATTTTGTTCAAACTGTTAATGGCGGAAGGATCTCTGCGGCTGAACCAAGTCATGATCTGCTTAAACTGCGGATCGGTATCCGGCAACAGACCCTCAATAAACTGCTGGACTTCTGATGCACTTTTATCTTGAATCTCCTTCAGCGCTTTTTCTCCGGCTGTCTTCAACTCCTGTTTGACCCATTCTACATTGGCATTGACCCGTTTGCGCATTTTTCCCATGAAAAAGCTTTTACCTGAGCCCCAATCGCCAAAGAGGCCGATGGAAAGAGGGGGCTTTAACTCGCGGGAGGAGATCAGGTTGGAAAATGCATTGACATCAGGTGTAATGTTGAGTTGGTCTTTTTCATTGACCAAATCAGGATGAAAGCTGGAAAAACGGTAAGCCGTTCCGGGTTCATTGAGGGGGCGATGCAGACGTGCCTGACGAAGTCGTTTGAAGCGCGGTCGGTTGCGTGGACGTCGGGGCTCATTTGATTGAAATGGGTCGCTGTAAATGTTCTCACCTTCGCTTTCTCCGAGCTTTGATTCAAAATCGCCCAACTGACTGCTGATCTCGTCAATGGGGGTTGTTTCAGAACGCTGCTGGGCAATGTTGGAGATGCCTTTTCCAACTACCTCTTGAACGGGAATATTGGATTCATATTGGGGCGGCTGTAAGCTTGGTTTGATACGTTGAAATGGATCTACACCTGTCAACTCAGACAATTCCTTTCCACTGAGCAGTTCCCAGGCTCTGAGCGTTCCGTCTACACTGGCAGAAAGAAAATAGTCGCCTCCATTGGAGAGGAAATCTATTGCGGTAATGGTGGCATGGTGGCCTTCAAAGGTGCGCACACTTTGGCCATTGTTGACATCCCACATCTCCAATCGACCTTCAATAGATCCTGCCAAAATATACCTGCCATCTGGGGAATAATGGATGTGCGTCCAGGCGATGTCGCTGGCATTGGGTTGAAGACTGCGAAATACCTCAGCCTTTTCCAGATCAAGGATCTGGATGTCGTTTCCGGTAATGAGTGCGGCATCTCGTCCATCGGGGGAAATTGCAAAGCCATTGAACGGGCTGAAGGGCAGTTCATAGGTCTGCATATGCGTGAGCCCTTCCTCCAGTGAATATGCTTCCAGTGAAGCAGTCCGGAGAAGAAACAGGATCTTTTCCTGGGGATGAAAGGCGAATTGGACAATATGCTCTTCGGAGATCGTCTGTTGATGATCAATCTGTTCTGCACTGGATGCATCCCAGAAGCGGAGTTCCCGTTGACCTTCCTGGCTCGGAAATCCCAGACTGATAATGGATGTATCATCTGTTGTGAATTCAGCTTGTAAAATGTCCCCAGCATGTCCATTAAAGATGTTGTACAGTCGAGCGGTTTGATTGTCCCAGCTTCGCAGCTTACCATTGATGCCACTGGCCAGGATTTGCTCACCAGAGGCAGAAAAATCTATGCTCCTGATCCCATCTGAAATGCCTTCATAAAAATTGAGTTGTTGACCACCACGATCC
>JBCBZF010001293.1:0-1639 GCA_039815525.1 Bacteroidota bacterium
CAGGCAATGGCACCAGAAGTTTGAAGAGAACTTTGTCTCCTACCATTTCATTCGTAAGCGCTCCGGGCCATACCAGGGACGAATTTCCACCCTAAGATGACCGGACTGAACTTTTGGATCCTGTTGGGTCAATGATTCTGCTTCCTCCATGGAGTCAACCGCGAGAATGAACATCCCACGCATGGGAGCATCGTCTATAAAGGGGCCGGCAACGGCCAGCTTCCCCGCTTCGGACATGGTACGAATATGAGAGAGGTGCAACTCCTGCAAATGTTTTTCTTCTGTTTCTGGCAGACTAGGTGGATTTTCCCCTGCATATAAGAATACGATAAAATAGGTCCGCATGGCTTCGGTCATTCTTTGACTGCTGCCGGAAAATAAATCATCTGCTTTGCCATCGGTATCCCAGTCTACCCATCCTGTAAAAGTCGCTTTGTCTCCATCAATCTGTACCCGATAAGCTTCCCTGGCGCGGTTTTCATTTCCGCTGGTCATGATCATGGAATCGCCTTTCATGTACCATCGGCCTGGTACTTCTCCCAGAATGGAATCATTGGGGCCCATATAATAAGAAGTAACGCTGCTGTCCAGATTGTAAATTCCCTGGCTGCCATAAATGCCAAGGACAGTAGGATAATCTGCTTCTTCCGCAATAATGGTATCGGATTCCATGCCCCCATCCTTGGTATCGATGATGACATGCACGCTTCGTGAGACCCACAAACCAGCAACCGATTCCATTCCGATTTCATCAGAGACAGGAGCAGATGCCTTTTCACCTGGAGATGACTGACAGGCAAAAATGAAGAGGATACAGGAAGCGATATACAGTTGTTTCATTGAGGCTATGTTACGAAATATTGCGAATCTAGCAGCAATTTGAGCAGGTATTACGTAAATCAGGCCCGCTGGCCGTCTAAATCCGTATATTTGTCTTCTTGAATTGGCTGCTGTTTGCATGAAGTCATTGCCCCTTTTTATCCTCCTTGCCGTTCTTTTGAGTGCTTGTGGACCCCGCCGGACGGTGGTTCGTTCATTTTTCCATTGGCAATCAACCGAAGGCTTCTATAATAAAGAGACTGAATACCTCGACACTCTACAAATTGAACGGGTGTATGTACGTTATTTTGAAGTCGATTGGGACAGTCGACGTAAACGTGCTTTACCATTGCGGACCATCACTGAAAGCAGCGATCATCAAAGCCGCGAAGTGGTGCCGCACATCGCCATTTCTGAACGCTGTATGGCACAGATCCCGGATCGGAAAGTTCCGGAATTGGCGGTACAGGTCCATGACCGTCTGGCCCGTCTGACGGAAGGGCAACAATTCTCTGAAATCCTGATCGACTGTCCCTGGACAGAAGGCAGCCGGGACAACTATTTTGCTTTCCTGGACACACTTGCCAGTATGTTTGATCCAGCTCTTTCCTTTTCGGTTAGTATGCACCCTTACCATGTCCAGCAATCAGCCATTCTGGGGGTGCCGGAAGTCGATCGGGCGATGCTCATGTTGTTTGAGTATCCTGCACCAGTAGAAGAAGCAGGCAGTGTGAGTATTTTACCTGAAGAAAGATTGCGCAATCAATTACAAAATCTGCCACAATATCCTTTGCCGGTGGACCTGGCTCTACCCGTATTC
>JBCBZF010000335.1:0-6594 GCA_039815525.1 Bacteroidota bacterium
CAGATTGGTCAGAGTCTACCTGGGCTTCGGTTTCTGTATTGGAGATCAGGTCTTCGATGGGCTGATCCAGGTCCAATGCCCCCTCGTTCCGATCAAGACTGTCTCGCTCCTGCGCTTGAATGCTCCCCATCAGACAGCATAGAAACAGGCTCCATATCACTGCCACCTTCATGAGTCAGCGTCTTTTTTCTGTCCAAAAGCGAAAGAGAGCGACAGATGGGGCGTAAAACCGAGTTGTTCCTGCAGCCGAAAAGCAGTTTCCAATTTGAATTGTGAGAGCTTCAGGCCAAAACCCGCATTCAAGCTCAATGGCTCTGTTGAGACACCAGATCGAATCGTGAATTCAGGGACGATCTCATATTCGATTCCACCACGAAAAGAAAGCGGATGGTCAATGTCTTTTTGTACATCTGCGACCACCATGACCTTCTCAGTCGGCTGGTAGGCGATTCCGGCACTGACAATGGTCGGAATAAACTCATCACCATTGAGGGTCTGCAAACGGGCTCGATTCACATTGAAAGCACTAAATCCAACACTGATCTCATTATTCACCTGGGCCTGCAAGCCTACATCAGCGTAGACGACTGAACCGGAACCATAATCCTGGATTTGCAGGCTCGCATAGTGCAAGGCCGCACCAAACCGAATTTTATCCAGAATCTCAATTGCATAATTGGCCTGAATGTCACTTTCCCGAAAGCCGGCAAAGCCAAAAGACTGGACGGCCAGGCCGACCGCCTGTTGATCAGTAAAAGGCATTGCCAGTGCGACGCTGCCTTGATTCAGTTGCGAAAGTAAATAGCGTCTTTCCAGGGAAATACCCGCTTGGGCCTGATTCAGGCCAGAGAGACCAGCGGGATTGTGGAACATGCTCCAAAATGAGCCATTTACGCCACTGAATGCCCCTCCCAGACTCAGTGGACGGGCACCATCGGAAGGGGTCGGGTCTACCCCCGCTATGGCGTTTCCCGCAAACAACAGCAGTGTGCAGACAAGGATTCGTAGATTCATATGTAGTCGTCAGAGTTCCAGCGGGAAAAACAAAGCCAATCGAAAATTAGGAATTGGATGCTAAGGCACAAAAAGACAAAGGAAATTTCTATGGCTTCGCCTCAATCCGCTCTGGCCTCTTCTTCAGCCTTTACGTTCCCATCAAAGCTTCGCCAGGAAAAGCGTGACAAGCACGGATGCGCTTTGCCTTCGATCATGTCTGCTGTCAATTGACCCAATACCGGCCCCATTTTCATGCCGTGCCCACTCCCACCAGTACTCACGGAGAGATTTCTGATTTCCGGATGTTGATCAATCCAAAAGTGTCCATCCTGGGTATCGGAATAGAGGCAGCGACGGGTAAAAACCAGTGGGGCACCTGCCAATTGTGGGAATGATTGTCGGAGAAAACGCTTTGCTTCCTTTACTTCAGTATCTGAAACACGTCTGTCATCCTTTTCTGGATCGATCAAAAGGCCTTTGGCATGACGGGCAATCTTGACCACACCTTCCTTCGGATGCCAGGGAAAGCCATACCAGCCGGTATTGGAAATATCAGCTGCGAAGACCGGAAGCTGTGAGGCCTGAAAGAGCGATGGATCAGTGGGTCTGAAATGATAGACCGGATGCCCGGTGGCCTGCATCACCTGCTTTAATTCAGGCAGGATTGCCATACAGCCTGTTCCAGCAGTAAGCAGAATATGTCCGGCAGAAAAGCGTTTTCCTTCCCGGCTTTGGACCGCATGAGCCACTCCATTTTCAATCAATATTTTCTCTGCCGTCTGCCCTTCTTCGATCTTCACCCCGATTTTTCTGGCATACTCCGCCAAAGCCGCAATGGCCCTCCCGGATTCGACATAACCAGCGATTGGATTGAAGATGGCTTCAGCATATACATCAGGCCCAATGGCAGGGTAGCAGTCGGTGATTTCTTCCGCTTTGAGATGTTCATAGGCAAAACCATGCTCTGAGAGTTGACGGGCACTTTCCCGTTCAAATTGCTGGCAGGGATGGTTCAGTGTTTCCCGACACAATAAAAGAAAACCTGTTTGGTGATAGAGTTTTTCTCTCAGAACTTCATTCCACTTATGCCACCCATGAATGCTCTCACGAGCCATCTCAAAATAGAGCGCATCGCTGCCATACTCCATCCGCACAATCTTGCTGATGTCAGTTGAGGCGGCCAGGGGATGGGGAATCCGGTCTGGATTGATCAGACAGACCCGGTAATCACGACTTTGCAGTTCAATGGCGGCGCTCAAGCCGAATATACCGCCACCTATAATGAGGATGTCGGAAGTCATGAGGGGATCTGCAAACATTGAATAAATGGTTTTACGCTCCAGGCCATCTGGTGCACCAGGAGTTCTCACATTCAGTTTTTATCAAAATGCCGTTTCAATTTATTCATTGCCCACTGTAATTCATCCTCATTTGCCCAGTATTCATCTATTGTCCCATGAATCGAGAATGCTGAAAGATTGAAACCTTCTTCAAAGTCGTTGTACCATATCACTTCATCTTCGTCAATCGCCACTACCCAAAAACCGCCTCCTTCCTGTCCGAGAGTTTCTTCCTGCCACTTCTCTGGTGTGATTGATATCTGCTTCCAAATTTGAAGGTTTTTCAAACTCATCTTCGACAGACCATCATGGATCAATTCCTGAAGCTCTGCTAAGCTAATGGGCGTCCAATTATTCTGCTTCATTGTCTCAATATATTTTTTACAAAAAATATTGGCTACTATTCCTCACCTATTGATTCATGTCCCGAAATCGAAAATAACTCTGTTTTTTGGCCAGATCGGGATTGTTGATCAGGCCAGATTCGGTGTGATAGGGATTTTGGGTTCCTTCAACCAGCTTGAAGAAGTAGGCTTCGCTGACGTCCATGCTATCAATGGTCTGGATATAGGCTTGCAGGCGCTCGCTCTGATAGGCTTCATCGGTGGGTTCCGTTTTGACATTGGGGCCACCAAATTCGGTGATGATGATCGGCTTTTGTACCCTGGATTGGATGTAAGCAAAATAGGCAGCCCAATTTTCGACATCATCATAGAGATGAATGTCGACTTCATCATAGCGTGCTTGATCCAATACATAGTTGATTTTGTCCAACACCACCTGAAATTCCGGGCTGTCGCAGTTGGCATCGAAAAATGCCTGATCAATCAATTCGCCGTCTTCATCATAAAAAGCCTCAATGAATCCATTGCAGCCCGCCAGGAATCGGAGCGAGACGGTGGTGAAGCCACCTAAGACCATCCTGGTATCAGAAGAATGAGCTTGAATGGCATCATACACAATATTGTGGGCAGCAGTGAAGGCTTCCCCATTTCCGATATACCAAAAGTCGGACATCCACTCATTGCCAAATTGGATTTTGTCAATGCGGTTTGGATGGCGTTGAAGCAACGTCGTGATATAGTTCCGAAAATCCTGATTGTCCTGATAAACGCAGGAGTTATCGTTTTGGAGGCTGCTGCACGCCCAGGCCGGGCCATTGGATTGTATCGTCAACAGTATCCTCAGATTATTGCTCTTAGCCCAATCAATCCGCGCATCCAGCGGCCCCCAATTGAACTGGCCGGATTCCGGCTCTCTCAGGCGCCAATCCTCACCAATCCTGATAATCTCAACCCCCAGTTCTTGTAACAAAGGCGCAGTAAAATTGCGTTGTTCAGCATCAGCAACCGGTGGAAAAGAGATTCCCAAATCAAAGCTCAGGGCTTCATAGACCGGTGCGGGGTCAGGCTCTTTCATGCCACATCCCATCAGCATCACGAGAACAAAGCGAAGAAACAGACTTTTCATGGATTGACTTGTTGGTTGTAAACGCGAAGCTGCACACAATCAGCCTTTTTTTCTAAACATTCGGTTGGGATAGATGATGAGTTGGATAAAGTTAAACTCCAGGTTATTAAAAGAAACCCTCGATCCAGGTTCCAGATCAAGAAACAGATTGGGATACCAGCGCAGGTTGGTCCGGAGGATAAAGTTCTGGATACGGTCCGGACGAATATCCCACCCAAAGGTCAGGCCATAACTCACTTTGGCTTCCTGTACATCAAAGGTTCTTTCCCCTTCGAATGACTCGACAAAAGACAAATTCTCGTAGCTGAGGGCAGGCCCCACAAAAGGGGCAAAGCCCTGGTAGTCGAACAGGTACTTGGTGCCTTCGAGGACAAAAGACTTTCTGTTCAGGCGCTGAACCGCGCCATAAGCACTGGTCGAGCTTCCATAGCCCCGATATCCGATGGCAAGATTGATGTCTGGTTGATGCAGGTAATAGCCCAGGGTGAAGTCGGGCATGATGGAGGTATTATACTTTTCGATATAGGGTCTTTCGCTTTCATTATAACTGCTCTCACTCAGCCAAAACGCTGAAGACATCCCTGCACCAAGGTAAAAACCATTCAGTTTTTTTGCCGCAGCCCGTCGCTCGGTGACCTTTTTTGTCTGACCAGATTCCCAGCCTTTCTCTGCCCCCAAGGTAGTATCAAACATGTATTTATAAGAAATGGTGCCCAAAAGCGGCGGGAGATCAACATTTTCCACCTGATTGCGGGAAATAAAATAATCCTGAGAATTGGCATAATTCCAGGCCACTCCCAACTCAAATAGGTGTTGTCTGGTATTGAACGTCAGGCCAGTTAGCAAAGGGAAAGCGGTTCGATTGAGTTCTGGTCCACTGGGAAAATCAAAATTGTTGTTGCGCTGTTCATAATAAAATGGGGCAAAGGACACGCCCAGAAAAGGCCTGAGCTGATTGTGTTTGATCCGCCAGGGATAGTATTTAAACACCGTCTCTACGCCCCGAAAAGCGAGGATTTCCTGATTTTCGGTTTCAAGTGTAGTAGCGAATAGTGGTATGGCGATGTAAATGTCTGCATGCCCCCAGAAGTGGGTCCCACCGATCAGGAATCTCGGTCTGAGGCTCGTGCTCAGGTCTGCTTGACTGAGCGTTCCGGTGTCATTTATAAATTGACTTTTACCGCCAAAATTTGCTTCCAGGTCAACTCCCAGGGTCATCTGCGCGAAGCGGTGCCGACTTTGTTTTTCTACATATACTTGCCCAAAAAGCGAATGGATGGTGAGAAGAAGAAAGAGGGTACAGAATCCTTTCATGATGTTGATGTGTGAATGATCCATTCTGAAGAATAGCATTTTACTATACACATAACCCACAGAAAGGCAGCATGGTTTTTACTCCAAAGCATTCAAGACCTTTTCCATGATCGCAAAAGAGCGGCTATGCGAATATCGTTGCCCGTAGGCACTCGACGTCAAAGCGATCACCATGTTTTCTTTCGGAAATACAACGAGATGATTGCCACCGTTTCCTGATGCGAACAGATACTCTCTTTCCTTCCCGGCAAACTTGCGGGTGGCTTTGTACCAGAACATCCCATAGGTATCGGCCAGAAAGAACCAATCACCGATGGCCGACTTTTTCCGATTGATCAGTGCATCGATGTATTCCGGATCAATCAATTGCTGATCCCCCCACTTACCCTGGTTGCTCACCAAGGTCCCAAGTTTGGCAAAATCCAGAGTGTTCAGGTACAGATTACCAGCCGCGCCGGTCTGGTTGGCAGCATTGGTGAGCCAATAGACTTGTCGGATCCCCAGGGGATCAAACAATTTTTTCTGTGCATAGTCCCGCAGGCTCATGCCAGAAGCTTCTTCGATGGCCAGTCCAACCAATACGGCATGGATGTCAGCATAGGCAAATTTTTTACCTGGCCTGGATTTCAGCCTGACACTGAGTATATATTCTTTCCAATCGTCCCGTTCAACCCAATGGGCGGCATGTCCTTTGGTTTTCATATTATCTGTATCTGCATCCAAACCGGAAGACATGTCCAGCACATCCCGCAGGGTGATTTTTTGATAATCAGGATTCAGAGATGGGTTCTTCTCTATTGAAAAGAGGGAATACAGATCCTGGTCCAGATCTTTGATCAGACCATCCCGAATGGCCACTCCCAATAGCAGAGCGGTGATGCTTTTGCCCGCGGAACGAATGTCATGGATGCTTTGTCGCCAAAAGGTATTGAAATGTGCTTCGATGACGAGCCGATTGTCTTTGATGACCACCAGTCCCCGAAAATCTTTGTGGGGCGTGGCATGGATTCGATCAAAGAGGATTTCGATGGAATCCCGGTTCAAGCCCGCTTCCTCGTAAGAGGCAGTGGGAAGCTCTTGACCAGACAACTGCCCAAAAACACAAGCGCAGCAGCACATACATAACAGAAAGGTATATGTTCTCATATGAAGCCAATTTTTATGGATAGGACAAAACCCAAGTAAACCAACGGCAGACTCTTTTCGGCCAGATGAGATATTGTGGGCTGGATATATTGAACGATTGGGATCTGCCTGTTATTGAATGCACAAGCTTTAAGCTACCAGTGAGATTTTCCTCCTATCGACGCATGCACTTCTTTGATCTGCTGCCGCAGTATTTTCACTCTGGGCCAGTTGACTAGACCGGTCGAATTACCGTTGGTGCGCATCCCTTCCTCACTGGTCCAGCCAATCCAATTGAGAATCGCATAGACCTTGATCATCTTCTGCTGGATTGGCTGCAATTTTTGCA
>JBCBZF010001000.1:0-2675 GCA_039815525.1 Bacteroidota bacterium
GAAAGAACTCGGCATCACGAAAGAGGACATTGGTACGAAAATTACGGTCGAAGAATACAATGCTCAATGTCGCAAAACCGTCATGCGCTACAAGGATATGTGGGATGATATTACGGTCAAAATGGGCTACTGGGTCGATTTAGATAATCCGTATATCACATTTGAAAATAACTACATTGAATCCGTTTGGAATTTGCTCAAAAAACTCTACGACAAAGGTTATTTATACAAAGGCTACACCATTCAGCCCTATTCGCCGGCGGCGGGTACGGGCTTGAGTTCGCACGAGCTAAACCAGCCTGGATGTTACCGAGATGTGACCGATACGAGCGCAGTCGCGCAATTCCGTGTGGTGCGAAATGCCGAGTCCGAATTTCTCTTTGACGAAGAAGGCGAAGACGTGTGTTTTATCGCTTGGACGACCACGCCCTGGACGCTGCCCTCGAATACCCTCCGAGACCTACCATAAGAAGCTCTATCCAGGCGGCTCCTCCCTTGGCGGCCATCGCATAGCCAAATACCGCAGAAATCGCGACCAGGAGTGTCAAACGGAGTTTGATGAGCTGGACGTAGGCTTTTACTTTGTCCCTGATCAATGCCGCCTTCCCGACGGATATATGTTTTTGCTCAGTTTTGTTCATGACAAAATTTCAGACTGCAAAGGTAGGCTTTTCTGAGGAGGATTTTCAGACTCAGCTTTCAAAATCCAATGAATCCTCATCAGGATACTGAAATGTGCAAAGGCACTGGCAATGAGAACTGTGGCCAACAACAAATGGGCTGGTTGCATCCAGGCAGGCATACCCAAGTGATGCATGGACAGGCCTAATATGATGGTTGCTCCCAGGCAGCTCAACATTGTCATACTGGTCCACTGAAGAACCTGAATTTGCTTGATGATGTTTCGACCTTGGTACAACCAAAAACCAAGACTTATCACCACCGCGTAATAGAAGTATTTATGGATTCCATAGCTCTGACCAAGCTGCGCGACCCAGCTACTCCGCGTGGCTTCTCCCATGGCCTTGGCAATTTCATCGACCGCTTCCCGCACCTGGGTACCGAGAATGATTTGAGTCATCATGAGCACCAAGGTCAATATGCCAATGTTCAGGATGGAAGAAGAAATATTCGAAACGGATGCTGCAATTTGTGCGAAGAAACGCTGATATGATGACAGCCACGCCCACATAAATACCCCAAGAATGAGCAGGGCGATCACCATGTGCAAACTGATCATACCAGTATGCAGATTGGTTCGAACAACATAGGCACCAATGCCTCCCTGAACGATGACCATGACCAGGCCAGCGAGACTAAACCGCCAGGAGGTAGGATGTAGTTTTCGGATCGGCCAGGCAAACAATGCTGTCAGGATTGACAAAAAGCCAATCAAGACCCCAATCAGGCGGTTGACATATTCGACCCAGGTTTTGAACGCATCGAAATCAGCGATTTCCTTTCCTGCAACTTCAAAGCGGGTCTTATAGTCAGCTGGAAGCTGGGAGATATCTGTAGGCGGAATCCATTGACCAAAACACTGCGGCCAATCAGGACAGCCCATGCCACTGCCAGTCATGCGCACCAGCGCACCGACCAGGATCAAAAAAACAACGGCACCAACCGTAGTAGCAGCGATGCGTTGAAATCGCTTTACGATTGGTGCCGTTTTGTTGGTTTCTTTTACCAAGCGCTACTGATCAATTTCAGTGATGTCTTCCGCAGAAGTTGAAACTTCTTCAGTCTGTGGTACAGCAGGCTCTGGCTGAACCGCTGGACGTGGGTAGCCTTCTTCATATTCTACCTCTTCGTCCGGAATATGCTGTGGTAAGTAATCTTTTTTCACCAATGGCTTACTGTAATCGTATGGCCAACGGTATACGTGAGGAATCTCCCCAGGCCAGTTGCCATGACCAGGCTTACGTGGAGTGGTCCACTCAAGGGTGTTGGCTTCCCATGGGTTCTCAGGTGCTTCTTTTCCAAAGAAAATGCTGGCAAAGAAATTGTAGAGGAACACAATCTGAGAGAAAGCACCCAGAATAGCTGCAACCGTGATGAATTTACTCAGGTCTCCATATACCCCCATGAACTCAAACGCTGAGTACTGATAGTAGTGTCTTGCAACACCACCCAGTCCCATGAAGTGCATCGGAAAGAATACGCAGTAGAGGGAGATAAAGGTCGTCCAGAAGTGAATATATCCCAGACGTTTGTTCATCATTCGTCCAAAGAATTTGGGGAACCATTGGTAAACACCCGCAAAGAATCCAAAAGCGGAAGCACTACCCATAACCAGATGGAAGTGAGCAGTTACAAAGTAGGTGTCGTGCAAAGGAATATCCAGTGCGGCATTACCAAGTGCAATACCGGTGATACCACCCGTGATAAAGAAGGAAACCAATCCAATTGCGAACAGCATTGGTGGCGTAAAGCGTATGTTTCCTTTCCAAAGTGTCGTGATGTAGTTAAAGGCCTTGATCGCTGATGGTACCGCAATGACCAATGTAAAGATCATGAAGACCGTTCCCAGCCAGGGATTCATACCAGACACAAACATATGGTGGGCCCATACGATGAATGAAAGAATCGCGATGGCAACCATTGAGAGGATCATGGCTTTGTAACCAAAGATCGGCTTACGGGAATGGACAGAAATCACTTCTGAAGAAATTCCC
>JBCBZF010000990.1:0-2717 GCA_039815525.1 Bacteroidota bacterium
AAAGAGAGGATTTTGTGATTCATATCGGTTACCACAAAGCCTTCCACCATATTGTCCATTATGGCATCCATGAAGGCCTGCGACTGGTCCAGAATCTTTTGATTGGCATGGGTGAGTTCTACTGCCATTTGGGACAAAGAGTGCTCATTCCGTGCCAACTCCCGGTCAGAATCGATGTATGTTTCATTAACCATCTCAAGCAGCTGAGCCTGGAAAGCTTCATCCGATACATTCTTCTTTTTCAGCCGCTTGAGCTGTCTTTGCAATCGTTTGTGCATCAGAAATCGATGAATTGATCAGGCGGTTTCCGCCAGGTAAGTAATGGTCATGGTCTGGTTGTGTAGTTCGCACATGCCGGATTCAGCATGCGGTGAAATTTCACCGTATGAATAAAATCCCACATAACGGGTATCCTCTCCCAGCACTTCGGCCACCGCTTCTACTTCCTCCACCGCTCTTTTCCCCAAAACAATTTTCCTCCCAACACAGCTCACCATCAAAGCCAGCCGGTCTCCCACTACATTGGCAGGCAGGCTGGATGCCATTTCCGCTGCTTCTTCGGCGCCATCAACCAGGTGTGCGTTGGTGGTCATCATCAGTTGGGCGGTTTGCCCTTCTGGCATATCACCGGCAAAAACCATGCTTCCATCTTCTTCATTGATAGACAAAATCGTCCTCACAGTTCCCAAAGCATGATGATCAGACTCACGGATCATCAAAGGAAACTCCAGAGCACTTCCCGGGAGGCGTTCTGCGGCTTCACCCAAATAGGTTTTATATAAATCAAGTGCAGGCTGACCGTCTAATTCATACAGCACATTATCCTGCGATCGTGTAATTGTTCTTACGGGTCCAAACTCCTTCCAGCCACCAATTGAGCCATGACCGATGCGCAGAGCGCTGCCGTAAAATCCAATCGCAACAACATTGCCACTACCAGGTTCCCCTCCGGCACTGACGAGGGTCTGGGAAAAATTGGCACCATCTCCGGCTAAGCCTCCGGTAATGACCACGTCTGACGGGAGGATATCTTTTAGACCAAGTACCAGCTTACTTCCATTCACCAATTGCCCATCGGAAATCACCAGAACACTGTTCAGTTCTGGTCCCAATAAAGACTCTCCCAATTTTTTTCCAGCCAAGAATGAATCACTCAGCTCTTTGATATTGATGACGGCAGGCTTCAAACGTGTGTGTGTGAAAGAAATGGCAGTCCCGACCGCTGAGTCGTCAAAGACCTCTTCGCCCATGATTTCTCCAGCGGTACTGCATCCCACGATAATGGCTTCAGGGAAATGTTTGCTAAAGAACTCATGTGGCTTTGCACGCTCGAATGCATTGGGCGCGCAAAAGTAAAGCACAAGGTTCGCTTCAATGGGGTCGGTTTTGGATTTTTGGGATTCTGCTTTCCATTGTGTCTCAGGCTGCCAGGAAAATTGCTGAACGTTCATAGTGTAATATTTCAATGGGTGAAATTTACACCATTGAAAAAGCAGGAAGAAGACCATTTTTATCTAAACGTAACAGCAAATAAGACCAGTTTTTACTCATAATTTGGATACAACCTACGCTGATCTGTCCTGTGGATGATCAGTCCATCCATCATGTCGATCCAGAGGTCGCGGTTCAGAATGACAGTACACCCGTTGGTATATCTGCATTCTCCTTCCCGGGTCGTGCTAATATTCTGTGTGTGAATGCGCCAACAGCAATGTGATCGAAACTCTTCGATCTTGATGTCTGGTCCGAGGATATTTCCTTCGAAAAAGTCAATTTCATTCGCGATTTCCATGGCTTTTTCCAGGGAAACTCTTTTCTCCTGAAAACAAAGCTCGTTTCGGATCAACTGTTTCCGTAGGCTATCCACGGTCAAGCCGTAGACAACCGGAGGCAGTACATCCCATCGATTGGCGAGAAGTAATTCTCCTTTAGGATTCATGTAACCGACTTCCTCGTCCCTGGCCACTTTTATCCAACCTTTTTCAAATCGGGCGCCCATCGAATCTAAGGGTTCCGCAAGAAGGAAACGACCTGAACGTTCGACTGCTCCCCAATCACCTCCTTTTCGAAACAGCCAGCGCTCTTCCGAAGGCCGTTCACTGATCCAATCATATTCAGGAGGCAAGACAAAGCTTTCGTTGCGATCTGTCAGGCCCATTTTTCCCTTGATAACGACCCGGGCCAGACCATTCTGAAAGGCTGAAATCTCCTCAAACTTAAATGGCAGAACACTTTCGCCTTCCCGATCAATGACTCCAAAGGATCCTTTCCGGCTGACAATTGCCAAACCTTCCTGGTCAAACCAGATTGGGCCATCAAATCGAAATCGGATATGTTTTTTGCCGCTTGAGTCAATTAATCCCCAGCGACCACGACGGCGAACATTGGCCGCCCCACCATTGAAGCCCATCACTGCTTCATAACGATTGGGAATGACGATATTTTCAGCTGAATCAATGAATCCCCAACGATTGTTTTCTTTAAATGCCTGCCATTGGGACGCTGGCTGAGACAGCAGGTCTGGCAGACCCGCGAAAGCAATCACGAGCCAGGTCAATCTCCATAGATGGTGGCCAGAGCTTAGTCTAAAAAGCTGCAAAAACAGAGGGTCTTTTCCTGAGCGGGACATGCAATAACGTGAATTTTCGCGGATCTCCAAGCAATCAGTGATCTTGTCATTCCTACCAATTGTTCGTAGGTTTGGCGCTGCACCAATC
>JBCBZF010001259.1:0-1796 GCA_039815525.1 Bacteroidota bacterium
GCTATCGGCTTTTTATCATGAGTTGGTTGTTTATCCTGAGTGTGTTTCCTGCCCTTAAATATTATGAAATCGCCTACGATCGGGAAATCAAACACCAGGTCCAGCAGGGCCAGGTTCAGTTTGCCAAAGACATTTCCGCCCGCAATGCCAAAATTGATACACGCTACTTCCCATTGGATGGAGACAAGAAGGTATCAGCTCGATTGAAGAAAAGAGGTGTATACACTGCATCATACTTTCAGACAGCCTATGATCCCAATATTTCTACCGGTGCAGTAGTTGACATTGTATATCCACCAATTGCCCGTCAGGCAAGCCTGAATCCCAAATTATATGGGCTGGCATCAGATGAATATATTTTCACCCTTCAATTTGATTCCTGCGGCATGGCCCGGACCTTGCTCCGGAATCTGAGCATCGGTGGAGAAGAACAGCTTCAATTCGGTCCCGGGGAGGCATGGTTGTTTGACCTGCGATACCGTGCCCGACTTGACTCATTCAATCGTCTGCAATACCACATTGATTTGCGAAAGCAGATTGCTCTTTCGGCTGCTTCGGCAGACACTTTAGAACGTATGTATCCGGAGAATCGATTGAGGAGCAAGTTATTGATCTCTGTCAATGGGGTCCAGGTGGACTCTATTCTGATCAGTCCTGTCCGTGAAGTAACCAAACGCTATCCGCAATCCGACCCTGTCATTACCTCAGAGGAGTATTATTACTTCGACAGTCTGATTTCAATTGTTCGCCCACGATACAATGAATTGGTTCGGCGCAGCTACCATATTAGTCGCCATGCCAGTGCTGATTCTGCATGGAAATGGCAGGACCAATTAGAGGTTCGGGACAATCTTGATGATCCGGAAAAAGAATTCAGACGTGCCTCGCTGGCGTTTGTCAAAGGAAATTTACGTTTGGCTTCGGTATTGCCATCTTATGATTTTCCTGCCTTCTGGGATCCGGAAGATCCAAACGCCAGCTGGTTTTGGGTGCTGTTTGCCACCATCATGCTGGGGACC
Source organism: Bacteroidota bacterium (assembly GCA_039815525.1). Classification (GTDB taxonomy): domain Bacteria; phylum Bacteroidota; class Bacteroidia; order J057; family J057; genus JBCAWW01. The sequence goes on from JBCBZF010001259.1 coordinate 1,020, forward strand.
TATATCACTCTTGATTTTGCCATTACGCGATTTTTCGCAGAAAATGTTCTCCCCAATCTTCCTTCAGATACGGTGGCGATTCGAAAAGCCGTCCGCAATACCCGTGAAAGTGTCTTTTTGGTGGTTCCTCCCCGCATAGTCGAGACAGATTATCTCTACATGCTTAAGGAAAAGGTCAGCAACTTGCCCGGCAGTCTCCCGGGAGATCCGAAGTTGGTTTATTATCTCAACAGCAAAACCGATCGGGAGCGTCTTAAGACGCTTCTCAGCAATACTGAAGAAAAACTTCCTCCTGGCTTAATATTGGAGTATTTCGAAGAAAATGCTGATGACCTGGATATCTGGCATGAAAAACTCAGGATGCTAACGCTTCTGAATCGTCGCGGCTGTCAGGTGATGGTCATCTCAACTGTCGATTCCATTAAGCTCCATCAACAATTTATCCAGTTGGCACAGAAGGCGAAGAAGCCTCGGGAAGAGAATGAAGAAGGCGCTGGTCAGCCAGCCATTCCGGAGGACTATGCAAGTTTTCACAGTCTGGAACTTACCTGGTCTATGGCACTCAGTACCTTTACCCAGTTATATTATCCACTGGAAAAATGGGCCATCTTCAGCCACGCCAGGGAAGCACGGGCTTACTTGAAAGGCAAACAATGTTTCCTCTATCTGTCTGAGATTTCCCTGCGCAACCGGGTGCTTCATCTGGTGGGGGTGTCACTTAGCCGTGAAGAGGGTGCCATCCAGATCAAAAACAGCAAAAGACAACCGACTGGTATA
>JBCBZF010000412.1:0-5955 GCA_039815525.1 Bacteroidota bacterium
CACGAAAGAGATCAACGCGAAGGCGTTTAGCATCAGCTACAAGCCTGTCGCTGGGGCCTACTGGCGTGGCAACAGCGAGAACGCCCAACTCACGCGCATCTATGGCACAGCCTGGGAAACGCCGCAAGACCTCAAGGACGCAGTCGGGCGGAGCAGCAAAAATTTGTGCGTTATCTGATCCAGGAAATTGGTGCGCTGGATCGTATGTTAAAAGAAGACTGGTTCGAAAAAGATCCAATTCGCATCGGAGCAGAGCAGGAAATGTGTCTGGTTGACAAAAACATGAAACCCATTCACATCAATTTACAGGCATTGGAGGCCATTGGCGACGATGATTTCACTTCCGAGCTGGCAAATTTCAATCTGGAAGCCAATCTCAAGCCCCTCCCATTTACTGGTAAGTCCATTTCGCACATGCATCAGGCTTTACGGGAAACCCTGAACAAAGCCCACCAAAAAGTCGAAGCCCTGGGCGCAAAGATGCTGCTAACCGGGATTTTGCCTACCATTCGTAAAGCAGACGTAGAAATCGGCAATATCACGCCTCTTGACCGATACCGGGCGCTGATGGATGGTTTGAAACAGTTACGTGGGGAATCATTTGAGCTGTTGATCAATGGTACCGACGAGTTACGGATGAAGCAGGACACTGCGATGTTGGAAGCCTGTAATACCAGTTTTCAGGTACACTTACAGGTCAAACCAGAAGATTTTGTCTCAAAATATAATTTCGCACAAGCGCTGGCCGGTCCAACCATGGCCATTTCGGTGAATTCGCCGCTATTGTTTGGACGGAGATTGTGGAAGGAAACCCGCATTGCCCTCTTCCAGCAATCAATTGACATCCGAACGTTTTCAGACCACTTACGGGACCGCAGCCCGCGGGTAACCTTTGGGTCTGACTGGCTTCGTTCATCCATTCTTGAGATTTATAAAGAGGACATTGCCCGTTTTCAGGTCCTGCTGATGACGGAGGTGGACGAGGATGTTTTTGCCAAACTGGATGAAGGCATTACCCCAAAACTCCGTGCCCTGAATATCCACAATTCGACGGTCTATCGCTGGAACCGGCCTTGTTATGGCATTTCTCCCAATGGAAAACCACACCTGCGCATTGAAAACCGGATTTTGCCTTCTGGTCCCAGCGTACCAGATGCCATGGCCAATGCTGCTTTCTGGTTGGGGTTAATGAATGGTATTGAAGATGAAATTCCTGACATCACACAGGAAATGGAATTTCACGAAGCCAAAGCCAATTTCTTTGCCGCAGCCCGATTTGGGCTGGATACCCAACTGACCTGGCGGAAAGGGCGGAAAACCTCGCCTTCACATCTGATCCTCGATGAACTACTTCCCATCGCCAAACATGGCCTTGACAAAGCCGGTATTGATACCGACGACCGGGACTACTACATGGGAATCATCAAGGCCAGAGCGGAAACCGGTATCACTGGTAGTTGCTGGACCCTTGGCTCTTTCCATGAGCTCCGGCGCCAGGGCATGACCCGGGATGAAGCAGTTTCGACCATTACCGCGTCCATGTACCGTCAGCAACATCAGGGAAAACCAGTTCACGAATGGGCACCAGCACATAAAGAATCCCTGGACTACAACCCCAACGCCATGTTGGTGGAGGAATTCATGCAGACCGACCTGATCACGGTTCAGGAAGACGACATCATTGATCTGGCAGCCAGCCTGATGGATTGGCGAACCATCCGCCATGTCGCAGTCGAGAATTCTGCAGGTGAATTGGTGGGTTTGATTACTGCGCGCAAATTGCTACGCAATTACGCCCAACGCAACATCAGCGACAAGCATTCGCCTTTGCCATCGGTCGATGACATCATGATTCGGGACCCTAAATTTATCACCGCCGAAGACACCATCCGCAAGGCAATGGAAATTATGCGGGCCCATCGAATTGGTTGTCTACCGGTTCTGAAAAACAATAAACTGGTGGGAATGATCACCGAAGCTGAGTTCTTGTCCATCACCCATAATCTCCTGGAACGGATGGATCGGGACTAGAAGAAAGGTCTCGGCTTCCAATTGCGTGGATTGTCCTGGATGTACGCTTGGATGCGTTCCAAGGCGGCCGGATCCCGGACGATGTGCTCGTAATAGTTGCGTTGCCACAGCCGCCGGTCGAAGGCCTTCCATCGGTGATGTTTCACCCCACGAATGTATGCATTGGTCGTCATCGTTTTGAACCATTGCACCACACGCGGTAGGGGCGAAGCTGTGTGTTCCGGGGATAGACACGAAGCTGTGTGTTCGCCCGGGGGTATATGTGAATCTCCGGATTCTATCTTGGGGCAGACACCTGGGTCTATTTCTTTTTCCGGGCAGACACGCAGGTCTGCCCCGACGGACGGGTGGCCGGGCAATATTTCAATAAGGGCATGGAAATGATCAGGCATGACCACATGTTCATGGCAGAGCACATCTGGAAATTTACGTTCCAGTTCCCAGTACCATTTATTGACCATTTTTCCGGCATCATTTAATGCCATTTCGCCCGATACAATCTTCCCAAAACAGGGCATGCGGTTCTGACAGCAAATGGTGAGATAATACCAAGCAGGACTGCTGTAATCATATCCTTTCAGGCGAATGCTACGACGATGATGGAGATTTGGATCAAATGACATATCCATATAGGACAAAAAAGCGCCCCCTTAAAGAGACGCTTCTTGTTCATTGATTCATGCCTGGCGATTAGTTGTCAACGCAGGAAACGGTGCCATTGACCAGTGCAGCTGCTGCTTCAGTTGAAGTTTTGTAAGCATCAACTTCCGCTTTGGTACCACAAACTTCAGGTACACTGGTCGTTTGTTCTCCCAAAATTGGATCGGTGAATGTGTACGAACAGGTAGAGCATCTTTCACCGCAACCGGTCAGGATACCGATAGAAAAGACAGCCATGGCAGATACTGCCAACAGTTTTTGAATGGTTTTCATGTAAAATGGACTTAAAATGTGTTTTCGAAAATTATTGTGTCAAATGGTTGTTGAATAGTTGTTGCATGAGCAAATAAATAAATCAGCAGAGATTTTCAAAATCTCGTACGAGATTGGACATTGTACGCCTTAGTTGAAAGCCTCAAACATCGTCTCTCATCATATTTGTCGTAAAACACAACCTTCTGGTCTCCTATTCGTCTGAAATAATCCATATTTTTGTCTCTATATGATTGAACGCCAGACCATCGGAAAAGGAAATGAAGCAGAGCGCGCCATCCTTGTCGGAGTGTGCAGCCGCGACATGACCTTTGAGCAAGCCAAAGAATATTTGGACGAGCTGGCTTTTCTGACCGAAACAGCGGGAGGCAAAGCGGTACGCTCTTTTATCCAAAAGCTCGACAAACCCATCAACTCTACTTATATCGGATCTGGAAAGGTGCTGGAAGTCAAAGAAGCAGTAGAGGAAGCAGAAGCAGACATGGTGATCTTTGATGATGACCTTTCCCCTTCACAAATCCGTAATCTGGACAAAATCCTGGAAGTAAAGGTCCTGGATCGCTCCTCACTGATCCTGCATATTTTCTCCGAAAGAGCCCAGACTGCACAAGCACGTACCCAGGTAGATTTGGCGCAATATCAATACCTGTTGCCCCGTCTGACCGGCATGTGGACCCACCTTTCCCGTCAAAAAGGTGGTATCGGTCTGAAAGGAGCTGGTGAGAAGGAGATTGAGACCGACCGACGGATTATCCGACAGAAGATCGCAGCTTTAAAGGATCAGTTGGAGAAAATTGACCGCCAGGACGCCACCCGTCGCAAAAATCGCGGTGAGTTCGTGCGCGTTGCCCTGGTGGGCTATACCAATGTGGGCAAGTCCACGCTGATGAACATCATCTCCAAGTCACAGGTCTTGGCCGAAAACAAGCTATTTGCCACGCTTGACACCACTGTCAGGAAAGTTGCCATCCATGGCATTCCCTTCCTTTTGTCAGATACGGTTGGTTTCATCCGCAAATTGCCCACCCATCTGGTCGAATCCTTCAAAAGCACACTGGCAGAAACGCGGGAATCAGATGTCATTCTGCATGTTGTGGATGCATCTCATCCTCAATTCGAAGATCATATTCAGACGGTGAAAGAGACCTTACGCGATCTCAACATCAAAGATCGACCTGTGATCACGGTTTTCAATAAAATTGATCAGCTGGAAGAGGACTTTCTGGCTCAGCTACAGCAATCCTGGTATGCAGATGAGAATGCACCTGCCGTTTTCATCTCCGCCCAGAACAAAATCAATTTGGATGACCTGAGACAAGCCATTACCGAAGAATTGGTGAAAGGCTACAATCAAAAATCCCACCATGGTCAGCATCATTTCCTGGCCACCTATCAATACTATCAGCTTTCAGAAGAGAACGAATAATACGTTAGCTATGGCAGAAGTTGTAAACCGCATTGCAAATAGTCCCATCATCACCTTCAAGATTGAGGACCATTATACCGAAGGCGAACGCGTCCTGCTTGATATCAAGGACCAGCTCTTTCAGGGCATGATCCTGCGTGAAAGAGATTTCAGAGGCTGGATCAAAGAACATGATTGGGCCCAGTATGCAGACAAACACATCGCAATCACCTGCTCGGTTGATGCCATCATTCAGGTTTGGGCATATATGCTTTTGGAAACCCGTCTCCAACCATTTGCCAAAACGGTCGTCTTTGGTACGTTGGAAGACCTTGAAGTCCGTTTATATCAGGAAAAGCTCGAACAGATTGATTTCAGTCAGTTTGCCGATCGTCCGGTGGTCATCAAAGGCTGTAGTGACCGCGAGGTACCAACGGCCGTCTATGTAGATGTAACCCGCCGGATGATGCCTTACGCCAAAAAGCTGAGTTATGGAGAGCCATGTTCAACGGTCCCTCTGTACAAACGAAGCTGAGAAAAAGGGCTTTGATTGACTTTCTGAGCGGAAAAGCGTTTCTTCCAAGTATTGAACGAAAACATTTGACCACACAATTGCCAACCTAATCATAAGCAAGAAGAACATGGGATTATTTGATTTTATCAAAGGACAATTCATAGATATCATCGAGTGGGTGGATTATTCACGCGATGTACTGGTCTGGAAATTTCCAGATCAGGATAAAGAAGTAAAAATGGGTGCACAGTTGACCGTGCGTGAGTCTCAGGCAGCCATTTTGATCAATGAAGGGAAAATGGCAGATGTGTTTGAGCCGGGTCGCCACGAGCTGACCACGCGCAACATGCCCATCATGACCACCATCAACTCCTGGAAGTATGGGTTTGATTCTCCTTTCAAAGTTGATATTTACTATTTCAATACCCGCCAGTTTACTGACAATAAATGGGGAACCCCCAGCCCGGTCACCATTCCGGACAGTAAATTTGGCCAGGTAGAATTCAGAGCCTTTGGTACCTATAATTTCCGTATCGCTAACTTTGAAACCTTCTTCAAAGAGATCGCAGGTACCAATCCGGTGGTTACGCTTTCAGACATTGACGGGACCTTACGTGGTAAGTTGGTAGATCGCTTCACAGAGATTGTGGCGGAAATGGCTTCGAATGATTTTTCCTTTGTACAGATGCAGGCGCAAAAGACTGAGTTTGTCGAAGCACTGAAGCCACGTATATCTGAATACTTCGAGCAGTTTGGCCTGGAATTGACAGACTTCTCGATTCAGAGCATTACCCTGCCACCAGAACTGCAAGAATATCTTCGTAAGAATACGCAGATGAATATGGTCGGCGACATGAACCGCTTCATGCAGTTTCAAGCCGCCAATGCAGTCGAAAAATCGGCTGAGAACCCAGGTGGCGGCAATGCCGGCATTGATATGGGAACGGGCCTGGCCATGGGGCAGATGATGATGAATCAGATGAACCAAATGAATCAACCTCAGAACCAGCAAAACCAAAGCGGTGGGGGAGAAAAGGCACAGAGTCAGGAAGACATCATGGCATTGCTCGAA
>JBCBZF010001195.1:0-2020 GCA_039815525.1 Bacteroidota bacterium
CTCAGGCTCTGCGGGCAATCATATTTTCGGTGGCAATACCTATCCGGGTTTTTCTTCCAGTGATCCATATGTCGCGAAGTTAGATCAGGATGGCAACTACCTTTGGGTTCAGGTCATGCCAAATGGCGCCTCAAATCAGGACATTGCTGTTGATCCGGCTGGCAATGTTTTCGTCAGTGGGCAGACGTATACTGACAGCACGGCGATTGACACCTTCGACATCGCCGATTTTGAGCATTACATTTTCATGCTCAATACGGATGGTGAAGCTCAGTGGATCAAGCGAATGGCCAACACCAATATTGAATACATCAATCGTCTGGCCATTGATCCTTCCGGCAATCTCCTTGCATTCGGAACCTACTATTATTTTGGCGCAGCCAGCTTCGATGGCTTTACACTGCCCAATGTTTCGGGCGCGACGAGCAACAATCTGTTTCTCGCCAAAATGAACAATACAGGCACCACGCAGTGGGTTGAAACACTTGTTTCGCAACAACCTGGCTTTTACGGAGGCACCCAGGCTGGAGCTATCACCACCGATTCAGTCGATGGAATCTACATCGGTGGTGGCTATTCCAATGTCATGAAAGCGAACAATACCGGAGCTGACCTGGTAACTTCGATCGGGGACAGTACTGATGCATTTGTCGCAAAGTACGGCTCAACTGGCTCGCTGGAATGGATCTCTTCCGGAGGCGGAACTGGTGATGAGACGGTAACCGGTCTGGCCGTTACCGCCAATATGAATGGCAGTTGGGTTTATGCACTGGGCGATATGACCAGTACATCCAATTTTGGCGCCATCAACCTTGACCTTAGCACCGGCCGCATTTTTCTCCTGCGGATGAATCACCTGGGGAGCTTTTTGAGCGGGATCAATGAAGCGCCGAATCTGTATGCGAATTCAAGGGATTTACAGATCAATCAAAAGCTCAATTTGGTGATTGGCGGACTGTATATTGGTGCAGCTGACTTCAGCGGCACGATCCTGCCTGCGACAACTGCCTTCTACAGTCATGGCTTCGTCGCGAATTATGATACAAGTCTGACACTCAACTGGGCATCAGCATATGGTACTGGTCCCAACGGTTCTCAAATTTCTGACATTTCCCTTGGCAATGACGGGCGTATTTTTGCCAATGGCTCTTTTACTGGAAATGGGACATTTGATACCTTTTCTGCCACCAGTGCCGGAAACAATGATGCATTTATCATCTGTCTGGAAGACAGTCTCTGTCCGCTGCCAATCGTCTTTCCGACCGATTCAGTCTGGCCAGGGGATACCGATTATGATGGCATTGCCAACAATTTTGATCTCTTGCCCATCGGGCTGGCATACAATGATATGGGCCTGACCAGACCCAATGCTTCTTTAAGTTGGATCGGTCAGCCAGCTCAGGATTGGAACACCAGCTTGCCAAGTGGACTGGACAAAAAGCATGTAGATGTTGACGGCAATGGTACCATCGATGCGGCTGACACAATGGGCATATTTCTCAACTATGGCCTCACCCATAATAAGTTTGGCGGAGGCAGTAAAACCGGACTCCCGATCTTTCTCAGTTTTGAAGATGACACACTATTTGCCGGGGATACCACTGATGTCATTATCCATTTGGGGACTGATTCGCTGCCGGCTGACAGCGTATATGGGCTCGCCTTCAGCGTCATGTATGATAGTTCATTGATTGATCCCTTCAATATCTCGGTCAGCTATACGAACTCGTGGCTTGGAAACAATGATGTGAACATGCTGAGCATGGAACGAAACTTTCCCAATGAGGAACAGATTGATTTTGCACTCACACGCATTGATCAGACCAATATGAATGGGTATGGAGAAATTGGCCGGATGACCATCATCATGGTAGATGACCTGACGGCAAAGATGCCACGGCGACTTGAGTTTCGCTTCAGTTTGAGCATCTAAAGGATTTATTCGTGTAAATGAGATCATCTTCCTCTTAATTAAACATACCTTTGCTATCAAAAGAATAAGCGGACTTTGGAGCATCGA
>JBCBZF010001244.1:0-1855 GCA_039815525.1 Bacteroidota bacterium
CTGATGGAACATGCTGGATTGTGATCAGCTGTTTCTGATGTACAATTGTTAGACAGTGACTCATTCACAAAAAACACAGAGTAAAAGCAGAAGCTAATTGAGAGATTGTCTGCCATTGATTCAATAACACACCTGGTCCACAATTGAAGGACTGAGCGGCATCAACCCGACAACCTTGTATTATTCGGAAGAAAACGACCTTTTCTTCATTGGGTATCAGGACGGTATGATCAATGCCTTTACCGATCCGGATCAGTTGATTTATCTCGATGACATCCAGCGTAACGAAGGTTTTACAGGCAAAAGCATCAATGATTTTGTCAGTGACGGCAATCGGCTCTACGTTGCAACGGAATTCGGACTGGTCGTCTATGACATTGACACCCGCCTACCGTTGACGGATGTGTCCCGCATTGGCGACAACCCGACCAAGCTGCCAGTACTATCCGTCAGCATTTCTGATGGTTTTATCTGGCTGGTCCTGGATGATCGTGGTTTGTACAAAGCCCCCATCAATGCCCCCAATCTAAAAGATCCTGCAACCTGGCTGCCGGAGGCGGGCGTTGATGGCCTGCCAGATCTGGCCCCTATTTTCGAAGTAGAAGCAAATACTGCCAATCTTTATGCTTTGTCTGACAATGTTGTCTATCGAAAAGAGGCCGGTCAATGGGAAACCGTTCCGGAATTGGATGGCATCTGGGATCGAATCTATATCACCGATGAAGCAATCGGTGCCTCCCGCATCAATCGTTCGCAGATCAACTACATTGGCAGCCTGAAATACAATGTCTTCGTTACCGGCAGTGTTTCCCATGTGGCCATCCAACCCAATCTGGGACGCTTTTTCATTGCCACCCGTTTTGAAGGCATGTATTCTTTTGACAAATGGGACATCAACAACATCACACCAGACGGTCCAACCCAAAATACCGCCATCCGGCTGGCAGCGGGAAATGGCGAGCTATATGTCGCGCCCGGTGGCTATGATCAGGCCCTGGTTCCGGTCCAATCAGCAGCGGGAGTATTTTATTACAATCGTGAAAATGGCTGGAACACGCTTGACAGTGCCAGTCAGCAATTGCCGGAAAGTGTCAGTACAGGCTTTGCCCGGGTGGAATATGATACCGAGACCGGGACGGCTTATGCCGCATCTTTTGGGAGCGGCCTGGTCGAACTAAAAGAAGGCGTGGTCCAAAACTTTTACAATTGTGAAAATGCCGGATTGCCAACCATTAACACGATTTGTAACCTGAACAATCGCGCCAACTCACGGGTCAGTGGCGTGGCCAGAGACCTCAATGGCAATCTCTGGGTGAGCCTGACCCTGGCCACTTCGCCCCTGGTGGTCCAAACCACCGATGGGGAGTGGATCGCCATGCCGGGCAATCGCTTTCCGTCCAATCATGAAATCACCGATGTAGTGGTCGATGAATTTGGCAACAAATGGATGCTCAATGAAGAAAAAGGACTGGTGGTCTACAATGACCAGGGCACACCCCGGAATTTTGATGACGACATCGTTCTCACATTGCGATCCGGCCTCAATCAGGGCAATCTACCGACCAATGAAGTGAAATCCATCGCGGTAGACAATGATGGTTTTATCTGGGTTGGGACCAATCAGGGGGTTACCGTATTCTTTGATCCGGGTCGGATTTCACAAGGCATCATTGTGGATGCCAGTCCGCCGGTATTCGAACGGCGCCCTCTCCTGAAAGATGCCATCATCAATGACATCGCCGTTGACGGCGGCAACCGTAAGTGGTTTGCCACCAACGAAGGCGTTTTTCTGGTTACCGAAGATGGAGATGATGTCATTTTCCAGTTTACCGTGGACAACAGCCCACTCCTGAGC
>JBCBZF010000089.1:0-10861 GCA_039815525.1 Bacteroidota bacterium
CGTCTACGCAAAAACGCTCTGGAAAATGAACTGCGTCTGGCAGAAAAAGCACTCAAAAAAGAGCATCACGATGTGGAAAGGCTGGACCAGGTGGGCATGCGCTTTGTCCTGACAGTTTTTGGTAAGTATGAGGTTCGTTACGACAAAGAATGGGAAGAGTATGTGGTGGCAAAGGAAAAAAGAGATGGCATTGCCTACGAACTATCAGAAGCAGAAAAAGAAATCCGGGACTGTGAACACGCCATTCAGTATTTAGAAGAATGGGATGCTTTACGGAAGGATCTGATGCGTGAAAAGGCCAAATATCTCCGGGTCAAATCCGGGGATGAAGAAGCCATCCGATTCGCAGAGCACGAGCGCAAAGAACGCCGCCTCAACATGGCTTTGTTAGACCTGAATGAATGCCTGATCGCTGGAAGAAATCTACAAGAAAGTCTGACGAAGTTGATAAAGCGTCTGGAAACACCGATCAAAAACATCCACAACATCGAACAGGAAATCGCGACGCTTAAGCCTATGGCTTTGACAGTTCAATTGCTCGCCCGTGGATTTTATGAGGAGTTTGATGCAATTGAAAAACATAAGGAGCTGATCGGCAAAATCAAGGCGTCCAACTTTTTGGCGGAAAAAGAAATGCAGGGGTTTGCGACTCTCTTTCGCAGCAATCTTAAGATGGATTTACCGGAAAGTGGGACTTATCCGCAAAAAGGGATTCTCACGTTATTTGTCCATAAACGTGAGCAAACCCACGCTTTTTGCCAGAAGCTGGCAGAAAAGCTGAGCCAGGCGCTCAAATTGTTAAAAGACAAAAGACGGACGGTACAAAGCCGTCACCAGCAGGAGATTCGCCGCCAACAGACGATGCGGGGAGAAGAGTAGCATCGGACCGCGTCCGATGGGATCGTAAATGGACCTGTGGTCCGTTTTATTTTTTAGTGGTCCTGTGGTCCGCTTTTTTTAGTGGACAGACAAAGTCCGTGTCTCCTACCCCAGTGGACGCAGTCCATGTCTCTTAATTCAGTGGACGCAGTCCATGTCTCTTAATTCAGTGGACGCAGTCCATGTCTCTTAATTCAGTGGACGCAGTCCATGTCTCTTAATTCAGCGGACGCGGTCCGCTGTTACCACCGATTGATGAGCTGGGCTCAAAACGGCAAATTCCCCAGATCCACATTTCCTCCAGTGATGATGATGCCAATGCGTTGGCTGGTAAAACGCTCTTTTTGCTTGATCACCGCTGCAACTGGCACTGCGCAGGATGGCTCAATGATGATTTTCATCCGCTCCCAGACCAGTCGCATGGCAGCGACAATCTCGTCTTCCTCCACCCGGATGATTTCCTCCACCAATTCCTGGATGATCGGGAAATTGACATCGCCGAGGGAAGTCCGTAGCCCATCTGCGATGGTGTCTGGATTGACCATCGGAATGATGTGCCCAGCCTGAAGGGAGCGCCAGGCGTCGTCGGCTCCCATTGGTTCACCACCGAAGACTTTGGTTTTAGGTGAAAAGTGTTTGGTCGCCAGGGCCGTTCCGGCCAGCAAGCCGCCACCACCCACTGGGGTAAATACCGCGTCGAGATCAGATATTTCTTCAAAGAGTTCCATGCCAGCCGTGGCATTCCCAAGGATAACTTCAATCTGATTGGATGGATGGGCAAAGGTCGCTCCGGTCTCCTGACCGACTTTGGCGGCGCCTGCTTCGCGGGCCTGCTGAGTGGATTCCACCTCTATGATGGTCGCGCCATAACCACGCACTGCCGCTTTCTTCACCGCCGGTGCATTTTCCGGCATGACAATGTAAGCGGGTACATTGTTCATCTTTGCCGATAATGCCACTGCTTGTGCAAAGTTTCCGGAAGAATGAGTCACCACGCCTTTGACGCGATCCGAATCTGACATGGCAGATAATGCACCGGCTGCCCCCCGCATTTTAAAAGCCCCCATTTTCTGGAAGTTTTCGCACTTAAAAAACAGTTCAACCCCTACGATTTCGTTGATACTTTGGGAGGTCAGGACTGGTGTACGATGGAGGTATGGAGCAATGCGTGACTGTACGTCCAGCAGTTCGTCTTTAGTGGTAAAGGAAGTCGCCATTTTTGATTGGATTTGATCCGGTAAAAATAGAGAATTTTGTCAGTCCACAATCAATGGGCGATAGAATAGAAAAAGTGTATCATTATTGATGATTGATCATTGGTCATCGACTGCTTCCCCCTTATTCGCAAAACCCAAACCGACGCCATATGCGCCATTTACTTGCCCTCAGCCTGCTTTTTTCTGCTGCCTTCATTTCTCCTGCCCAAAACAATCAGCCCAGCTCGACCTTCGGTGAGGTCCATACACCAAAGGGCGATTTGCACATCCTGATGATCTTTGTTCGCTATGAGGACAAAAGCCTGATGAAGGATGATACCCGGTGGCCGGATTCCAGCGAGGAAGGAGAATTACCGGCGATAGCCAAAGGAGAAATCAATGCCCTTTTTCATAAAGACCCCAACAGCATTGAGCTGATCGAAAAGCAGAACATCAGTGATTATTATTTCACCATGTCAGGGGGGAAATTTCGCCTCACGGCAGATGTGTACCAAAAGCAGGTTCCGGTCAAATACATTCCCCTCAAGGGCAATAATTTTTTCAGCCGCCAGTCTCTCATGAACAAAGCAGCGGTGAAATGGATTGAGGAAAATGATCCGGATTTTGATTGGGCGAAATATGATCAGCGGCGCAACAATCCACATTATCGCTACGACAACAGTACTTCCGGTCCAGATCGGGTATTGGATTATGTGATTTTTCTCCATCGTGCGCCCGGCAGTGCCGGAGCCGCCGGCAGCCACAACATTAAGCTGACCAACAGCAATCTGGAAATCAAGGACGGCCACACTGGCATCACGTCCTATCGGGATTGGAAGCATAATCTGGAACATTTCAAGCATGAATTTGCCCATAAACTCTACGCCTGTCCCCATTATCTCGGCGCCAATACAGCCGACGGCAATAAATTTTATACCAACAAAGGCTGGGGCATGATGGCAGCCTGGCATGCGCCATTCACGGTCGCCAATGCCTGGGAACAATGGTGGCTGGGCTGGCTGGAACCACAGCAAATCGAACAAAGCGGACAATACCGATTAAAGGATTTTGCGACCGGGCGGGATGCAATCCGGATGCGGATTCCGGGAACCAGAGATTATGTATTCATCGAGAATCACCAGAAAAAGAACCACTGGGACGAAAAACTCTTTTTCAAAGATCCCAATCAGGGCCATCCTCAAATTGCGCCGGGTTTGTATATGTATGTGGTCGCCGAACCAGGCGCAGATCGCAATGCGCCTTATCTCAAGCCTTTCAACCGGACGCATGCCAACATGATCAAGATGTTCAATGCCGAAGGGAATTTTGATTATGCATTCACCAGCGACAGTCTTCATACTGGCTATTTCAAATGCCCCAACATTGAAAAAGGTCCTTCCAATCCATTTGCCGGACAAAATGCCTATCAATTCATTCGGGCAGATTTCAACCACGACGGAAAACTGACCGTCGGCGGTGCACATGGAAATTCTGATGGTGGTGGGAAAGAGCAGCAGGATATCTGGACCGAAAAACGCGATGGAGAACCCGTCTACACTTTGTCAGCGACCGGTGATGAAAATGATGCCTTGCAGGTCGGAGATGAAATCGGTTTATCGGGCATTTTCCCCATAACCAATCATCCCGCCTACGACCGGAAAGAACAGCGCTTCCAGCCTTTCCTGATCAATAGCATCAGCATCAAAGTTGTGGCCCAGGAACCGGATGGCACTTTCATTCTGGACATCAAAACGGATGATTGGTCCGTTCGAAATGAGCAGCGTTGGTGCGGGAACCTTCAGTTATCGGCTTCAACTGATCCCCAGCGCCCCGATACCTATTTGCAAATTGAGAAGGGCGCCGAAGTCACGCTTGATCAAAGCGGTACGCTGGATCGCATGCGTCCCAAATCAGGCAGTGAAAGCCTGATCAATCCCACCCAATTGGTCATTGAGGCCAATCGCGGATTGCGCATCAAAAAGAAGGGCAAACTGATCATCGACCGCGGCAGTCTGCTCAAACTTACAGCCAATGCTCAGATCGTGATTGAGAAAAAAGGTCAGTTAATCGTACGGGATGGCGGGATTCTGAAATTGGATGAAGAGAGTCAGCTGATCGTCAAAGGCGGAGGGAAGTTCATCATAGAACAGACCGGTAAAGTACGCAAGATGCGCGATGCCAACTATCAGTTTGCCAGACGGGCAAGAGTGTCGGATCGGCGGTGAGTTTCAGGAAGGCTTATTCTGCTCGATAAACCGATTTTCCAATTCATGTTCTTCTCCCAACAGCCTTTCTTCTTTGTCCAACAACTGATCTCCGACTTCTCCGCTTAATTGTCCTAGCTTGAACAGCACATCCTCAACATAATCTTCAGTTAAACCTTCCAGCCCAAACAAAAGGAGGGATATGGCAACCAACAGTTCGCCACCGCTGATTCTTTTTTTCCATTTTTGCCGTTTATAATTTCACTGCAACAAAATCCGGGTCATTTCTTCCAGCTGCCGATCCCATTTTTGAACCCGCAGTTTCCCTCTGCTGGTCTTCGCTTCGAATAATTCCAGTCGCCGCAGTGGCAGAATATACTTCTGGACCAATATGCCGAAAACCGCTTTTTGATGTGGAATCAGCTGTTGCGTACCGTTCAAATATTCAAGTTTAATTCCTTTTTCCGTGATGTCAATTTGATACACTTCAAATCGTAAGCGCCTCAAAGCGCGCAGGTTTCGGATAAACAGATATAGTCCCAATGGAAATAGCAGGAAATTCCAGCCCAGACTTAGTTTCAGCCAGCCGAAAAGAATGAGTCCGATGCCAAGCAGCATCAGGACAGAATACCAAAGAAAGGGCGTCCGGCGATCTTTGCGTTGAAATGTGTGGTTCATCTTAGCAGAAAGATCTGCCTACCATCCAGAGGTTGGAAAAAGCCTGATTTCATGCGAAATGATTGAGGATTTGAGAATTCCGCCTAACTTCCCTTCAAAGTCATACGCCAATATGAATCTTTCACAACTCCTCAGTCAGCAGACGCGAGATGCCTACGACTGGACCCACAAGCTACTCGATAGCATCCCAATCAGTCAATGGGAACAAACGCCGGATATCCTGGACACCAATGTCATCTGGCAAGCCGGCCATTTGTTGATGAGTCATTATTTTCATGCCATCATGGTGATCAGTGGTCACCGCAAAGACATCATCAGCCAGATTCCCCTGCGGGAATACAATGGTTTCTTCACCGCTGGTGATCCACGTAAGGTACTCGGTCAATGCGATCCTGAAAGCCTAAGGGCACAACTCAAACAAGTGCAGCAAGCCACCATTGAAGAAATTGATAAACTGTCAGAAACAGACTTACAACAGCCATTGGAGCCAACCCCTACGCCACACCCGATTGCGAAAACCAAGTACGAGGCAATTGATTGGAATATCAAGCATACTATGTGGCATTGCGGGCAGCTCGGCACCCTAAAAAGGGTCATAGGTGAGCCCTATAATTTTGGATTGAGACCATCCTGAGGAGGGTTTTTGACATCATTTGCAAAATCACATATCGTAGGGGCGGATTGTATCCGCCCAAATTGCGTGATAAAACATGGATTATGTTTGGTATCAGGTTTGGGCGGATGCAATCCGCCCCTGCACATGATCATGCAGGTGTTAGATCAGCGTCAGCTTGTGATTCACCTCTAAAGCCATGGCTTCCTGCTTGAGTTCACGCTTGAGGCCTTTGATGTAATCTACCACTTCGTCCAGATAGAGGTTCATGTCTGACTGGGTGATGTAGGAGTGGACAATGTAAACCACTTCGCCCACAAGCCCCAGTTTTTCACTGTGCCAGACACCATTGGCGATTTTGCAGGTCGCGCCTCCAAAACGCTCGGCCATGAAGCTCATGGTTTGGTCCATATAAGCGGTGGTATCCGAGCTCTGGTCGACATCAGTGGTGGTAGGAATGAAAATCCCAATGCTATTGGTGCGGTCCAAGCGCTCGATGCAGGTCCGCAGAATCTCTTCCAATTCGTTGGGGAGATCACGGGTGTCGCGGGCTTTGAGGCTGAAAGCCGGAAAACCATCCGGGAAGTAGGGAATGTCAAAATCCGCCATAGGCGGGACCTCCATTTTAGCAAACTCAGGTCGCGAGCGGCTGATGATGGTGATGACGCTGGTTTCTTCTGGCCGAATCTTGCCGCGTAGGGCTTTTTGAAGGTTTTCAGCCCGAAGCTGACCCTGCCGGGTCGGAGAGGTCATGATCACAATCTGATCAGCATGCTCCAAAAAAGAACGGGTTGCATCATCCATGTTGTCGTTGGTGTGGATGACCACATTCTCGTAATTGTTGCGCATGCGGTCCAGCAGAATGGTGGCGCGGGTGCTTTCCGGCAGGAAACTCTCCTCTTGCGGCAGCAGGATATCATAGCCATCCGGATGATGGAAGATCTGTGCGCCTTTGGGCACATTGGCGTTGCTCACCAGGCGCCAGGAATTGGGATATTCCAAATAGGCGGTTGGCGTTTTGAGCATTTCATAAAACTTATCCGCCAGTAAGGTTGCAAAGGTGGTTCCACCGATGTGTTCGTCCACATTGAAAACCAGGATCAGTTTGTTTTTTCGGTGCTCTTTGGCGACCCTACGGCTGGTATGCACCAGATAACGGCCCAGAATCCGGGCCAGTTGGATGGCAACTTTGGGGTGTTGATGGAGAATTTCCAGAAAATCATCGCGCTGTAAGACCAACACATCCACTTCACTGACGGCAACTACGCTGGCAGAGCGAACATCATTTTCCAGAATCCCTACTTCACCAAACACATTGCCGGGCATGAGGTAGGCAAGCAGATTTTCCTTACCATTGTCCAGGCTTTTCACCGCAACAATCCCATTGGTAACCAGGTAGAGCGAAGTGCTCGGTTCTCCCTGATAAACAATGGTTTCATTGGTAAAAAACTCTCTTATTTTGGCCCTGCGGGCGACCTTTTCCAAGTCTTCATCCGACAAATCCTGAAATAAAAAGGTCTGCCTGAGCGCGGCAATCATTTTTTCCTGCATCATGTGTCTTTCGGAAAAATCGGTGGTGGGCTTCCAGCAAAGATAAACGATTTTTTTGGGAAAAATTGCCCTGTATTTCGCATCTTAGAATGATTTTTCCTTCGGAGCATTTCACTCATTCGATACATTTTTCGACCATGTGCCTGCGTCGTGCTTTTCCCCTCTTCCTGCTATGCTACCTTCTGATGCCACTTTCGCTGCTGGCAGTGGACATTGAACAGATCAAGACAGATTTGGCAGCGGCCCCGGACAATCAGGAAAAAATTCAGCTCCTGATCACGGCCGCCAGAGATGTAACCGCTGAGTACCCGGACGATGCAGTCCAGTTTAGCCAAGACGCACTGGCATTGGCCCAAAAGCTCAAATCCCGCTCTGGCGTGGTGGATGCCTACTCCAATCTTGGTCTGGTCAACATGAATCTGCGACGCTTTACAGACGCAAGGACCAATCTCAATAAATCCATTTCTCTCAAAAAACAATTGGTGCGCCGGACACCAAGCTACAATACCAGCATTGCCAAAGATTATCGACTGGTAGCCATCACCTATGAGAATGAACGCAAACTGGTGCAGGCAGTAGAGAATTATCAATCAGGCATCACCTACGCACGCAAAGGCCGCTCCAATGAAGAAATGGCGTATCTCTACAATGGATTGGGCGAAGCCTATCTGAAATCAAATGATGTCCAGGCCGCATACCAGGCATTCCAAAAAGGCATTCCTTTCGCCAGAAAAACCAGAAACAATAAATTTATCCGCTCGGTCGAGAAAAACCTGGCCACCTCCAATTCTATTCTGCAAAAAGATTTGGAAACGGAAAAACTCAAGATGGAAACAGAAGCATTTGAGCTGGAATCGGAAGCTTTTGCAGAAGAAATCGAAACCATCAAAGACAGTCTGGAAGATGCGAGGGGTACGACGCAGATGGTGATCAGTGAGAAAAAGTTGGTGGAGCTTGAAAGGGATAAAAAAGCAGCCGAGGCCAAAGCCCTGGAAAAAGAACTGGAAGCCCAGGAGAAGGCCAATGAAGCACAAAGTGAAAAACAGCAAAAATACATTACTGGTGGCGCCTTGGGTGGCTTACTCCTCTTGCTGATCATCATTACGCTGATTACCAGGGGAATCAGGCAACGTCGTTTCAATAAAACCCTGAAGGAAGAAAAGGATAAATCCGAGTCGCTTCTCTACAATATCCTGCCAGATACCATTGCCCGTAGTTTGATTCAGAAGCAAAAAGTGCCGCCGCAGCTGTATGAATCAGCCACCATTGTCTTCACCGATTTCAAAGGCTTTACCAAAATTGCGGCCCGCCTTAATCCAGAAAGACTGCTACGGGAGTTAGAGGATATTTTCCGGGAGTTTGATGCAATTGTAGAGAAATACGGTCTTGAAAAGATCAAAACCATTGGAGATGCCTATATGGCCGCCAGTGGTTTGCCGACCGTCAATGGCGACCACGCCATCGATGCAGTAGCAGCCGCGCTTGAAATGCAAGCGTATATCAAGCAGCGGGCGGAGAAAGCCCGTGCGGGCGCACCTTTATGGGAATTGCGGGTGGGCTTACACTCTGGTCCGGTCATTGCCGGTGTAATTGGCGACACCAAATTCGCCTATGACGTATGGGGAGATACTGTCAACCTCGCCAGCCGTATGGAAACGAATGGCGAGGTTGGTGAAGTCAATATTTCAGAAGATACCTATCAATTGGTCCAACGCTTCTGTGAGTGTGAAGCGAGGGGCAATATTGCCGTTAAAAATGGTGGCTCGGTATCGATGTATTTCGTCAAAAAGCTACGGGCCCGGCGCAAAGCCAATGCCGAAGCCAAACCACAACGCAGCAATTGGTGGCGATAATGAGGGGCGGGTAGAAAGGAACGGGGGGCGAGGAAGATTTTATTTACTTCATTTCTTTTCGCACCTCGGTTCACCTTATTCTGTCAATACCACGCCTGTTCCCCAGCCGTCATACTCGCCCTGACATTCTTCAGCAAGCTGAGCCAGAAACATGACCACTGCATCAATGGTATGTGGCTCCATCCGGTCTTTGCGGGAGAGCACCAGTTTGAAGGGTAGCTCGGTGTTGGTCTCAGATTGATATTGTTGGTTGATCTGAAAATTTTCGCCTTTGATCCTCTCCAGAAAAACACTGCGGGAAGACTCAGATTTGAAGTATAAAAAGTGCTCAACCTCACGGCTTTCGCTCAGAGCGACACCCTGCGCTTCCAGCTTTTCGATCACCCGACGATTCAAAATCGACTGATATTCCATGTGAGATGGATAGAGGAATTGTTGATAAAAGGTCCATTCAGGATCGGAAACAGCCTCGCAGGTGTAGCGATGATCTGTAAAACTGTCCATGACTTCTTCTACAACTGCATCAACATCTACCGAAGACTTAGCATAGAAATAGAATGTGCGGGAACCATGATGGGTATTACGGCCAACGTATACCGCACCCAGGTTCTCAGCCATGTGTTCAGCCAGACGATCTTCCAGGACATAGAGCACTTCGGCTTCTCCCTGAGTGGTCAGGCCATATTCGTTTGGTTGATTCAGCTGAATTGCTACCTGAACGAATTCAGTTTGATCCGCCACCGGGGCAGATTCAATGAGAGCAAGATCTAGCATGATGGAGGCGGGACGTTCTTCTATGGTACAGAAGTAGAAGTCCCACTCAGTATATGGGTTCATGAAAATAGTCCTTAAAGAAAAGTATATGGGGTATGGAAAAAGAACGTAGCCAGGAATGAAGTTAACATGAAGTCATGATGAACGGATAGCTTTTTGCGCCAATGGTAAGAAATGGATGGCGGAAGGGGGGAGAAACGGGCCTGAGAGATGTTATTCTTTCATGATAAATGCATCCAGATTCATGACCGCATTGGCCAATACGACCAGAGCCGCAGCATCAGCCTGATCAGAAGATTGGGTCATCGCTACTGCAGCGTCTGGATCATGAAGATATTCAATGTGGGCAGATTGATACAGCTGAAAGAGGGTCGCAAAGCTCAAGGAGTCTATTTCACGGTACACTGCCTTTTGATACAGTTTCCGAATGCGTTCCTCTTCTGAAAGCATTGGATCGATGCTTTGGCTAAATGCTCTGGCCGCTGACAGATAAACCGGATCATTCAAGGACACGAGGGCCTGTAGAGGTGTATTGGTTCGAATGCGACGGGACACACAAAATTCACGGGAAGGGCTGTCAAAGGAGATCATGGAAGGATACGGGCTGGTGCGCTTCCAATAGGTGTAAATCGCTCTGCGAAACTGTTCATCTCCCGGACTAGTTTCCCATGTAGAAGCATTGTAAACAGATTGCCAGATCCCCTCCGGCTGCGGTGGCATAACGGGCTTTCCGTACATTTTGGGGTTAAGTTGACCGCTGATAGCCAGGGCCTGATCCCGGATCTGCTCTGCTGACAGCCTGACACGCGGACCACGACTAAGCAGGAGATTGTAGGGATCTTTCTCCAATTTTACAGAGCTGAGAAAGGTGGCTTGCTGATAGGTGGCAGACAAGACAATTTCTTTTAGCAGAGGTTTGAGCTGCCATTGATGCGTGTGCATCCAGCGCCAGGCCAAGTGATCCAGCAATGCCGGGTGGGTCGGCGGAATGCCCTGACTACCAAAATCCCCAGTGGTTTGGACGATGCCATTGCCAAACAACTGCTCCCAAAATCGATTGACCATCACCCGGGCGGTCAGAGGATTCTTTTTGCTTACCAACCACCGGGCCAG
>JBCBZF010000916.1:0-2964 GCA_039815525.1 Bacteroidota bacterium
GGTGAGAGGTGAGAGGGGCGAGTCAGAACTTTATTGGTTTTATTGGTTCGTTCTCTCCTGATATCCCAAGACGCTAAGTACTCGCTCCCCGCCCCTCCTACCTCGCTCCTCTTAACAAAACCTTATCCAGCTTTAACATTTACTTCACCACATGGTTCTCATTGAATCACGTATTTGTGAGTAATCTTTTTTTCCTCCCAGTGCAACCATTTTTCTCCTGCTTGCATCTACCCTGTAGAATCAAGTGAAAAAGAATCATTGTCCGCATGCGCAAAGCTGCTCCATATACTGAGGCCGAGCTGGTCGAAGGCTGTAAAAAAGGCAGTCCGAAATACCAGCGGGCACTCTATGAGCAGTACAACCGACTGATGTTCGCAGTCTGTTTGCGCTACGCAGATAACCACGAAGATGCCAGAGACATCCTTCAGGAAGGATTTATCCGGGTCTTCAGAAAGGTAGACACCTTTCGTGGACAAGGTTCTTTTGAAGGCTGGATTCGACGGATCATGGTGCATACTTCTATCGAGCATTACCGGCGCAACTCGCGCTACTTCATGGTAGACATCGATGAGGCACGCGGGCTTGAACTGGATGCTGATGCACTTTCCGTCCTGAGCCGGGAAGAGATCATGAATTTGGTCGCAGAGCTTCCCGTGGGATACCGGACCGTCTTCAACCTGTATGTGGTAGAAGGTTACACTCACCAGGACATCAGCTTAATGCTTGATATCTCTGTGGGAACGTCCAAATCGCAGCTTTCACGTGCGAAAAAATTATTGCAGGAGAAATTGAGCCGGCTGAACATTCGGGCCGCTCAATAAAGGAGCGAAGAAAATGGGAAATCAGGATAAGAAGTTACAAGGCTTGCTGCAGGATCGGTTTGCTGGCTATGAAGCAGATCCCGGTGTGGATTTGTGGCCCGCGATTGAGAATGAGATTCATCCAGGCAAAAAACGTCTGGTGGTCTGGTGGCCGTATGCAGCGGTTGCAGCCTCTGTCATCATCTTGCTCGGTGCACTGTATCTTTTCCGGAATGAAGTGGTGTCAGACAATCAGCCAAATTTTGCGACGGAAGAGCAAACGGAGACGCCGTTTTCCCCTTCTGAATCTCAGCCGCTAGAAACGGAAGTACCGCCGCAAACACCATCTGAACTCGCAGCTGCTCCGGCGACTTCGGAAGACACCGAACAAAAGGTCAGTGCGCCAACTCCAAGGGTGGTACAAGTAAAATCTGAACCACGCATTCGCCAAAATAGCACGCCTCAATCACCTGAAAAATCTTTGTCCGCAAACAATATGCTGGCCGAGGTCTCTCCACAAGAGATTCCGGCAGAAACCAACGTTCTTTCACAAAAACTAAAACCGATCGACGGAAATTTTTCACGGGTCAACTCCTCGATCCAGACCGCTCAGCAACCGATTAGTGAAGCAGCTCTCGTAAGCATCCGGCCCCCGTTGCCAAGCGAGCAGAAAATAGAAGGCGAGCGCAACGCGCTCAATCTCAACAAGCTTTCTCTTGAAAAAGCAGTCGCCTTTGCTTCGGAAGAAATCAACAAATGGACCAATGGGTCCCGTCGCGATCGCAGTCGCAAGATCAAAGAGCGGAGCGATGAAGGCAAATTTCGCTTTGCATTTGCTGGTCTGAAGGTTACCAAAACCCGACACAACAAAGATTTAAACAAATAAACAGACTGTCATGAATGCGAATCCACTGTACACCAAAACCAGCAGCTTGCTGTTTGCGCTCCTCTTGCTCTTTTCAGTAAGTAGCATCGCACAATCCAGCCGCCGCTCAGATACGACCGAAGTGGCCTTCAAAAACAAGCGGATCATCATCATCACGGATGAAGATGGCAAACGTGTCGAAGTAACGGAAATCGTGGATGAAGAAGCGGAATACGTTGACGAATCTCAATGGGAAGATGATGATAATGATGACCGGGACCGGGGCAATGAAAAGAAACGTCGCAACCGCTCTCAGGTCAATCTCCTGGGACTGGATTTCGGTCTGACCAACTATTACATCCATGACACCCGTGCCTACGGGACCGCAGCAGTACCCAATGAATTGGCGGTGAAAGAATTTCAACCATTCTCTCACGTAGCACTTCATTTGTTGCCGACCACTGTGAGCATTGCCGGTAAAGGCGCTGTCAATCTGAAAACCGCCATCACCGTCGATTGGAATAATTACAACTATACCAATGATGTAACCCTGATCAATGCGCCAGAAGGTTTGCTGACAGATACATCAGCCATCAGCTTTGACAAAAACAAATTGGTGGCCCGCTACCTGCAGATTCCATTGATGCTGAACATCAATACTGCGCCCGGTACCAATGACGGTCTGAGTGTTTCTTTTGGACCATATGTAGGTGTCTTGTGGAAAGCATTCACCAAGCAAGTGAGCGAAGACCGCAAAAAGATCAAAGAAATTGGTGATTTTGGTCTCAATGATATTCGCTATGGCTTCATGGCGCGCTTTGACCTGAAATGGTTTGATATCTATGCCATGTATAACCTGAGCGATCTGTTTGCAGAAAATCAGGGACCACAAACCCAGACCTTCATGGCTGGCATCAATGTGATCAACTTCTAATGTCAATCTGAATCCTCAGCGCGAATTTCAATATTTCTAAAACGAATGAAGGCAGGACAATCGTCCTGCCTTTTTGTGTTGTGCGTGTGGTTGTTCTGTGTGTATACTTTCCCTGGAGATCGGGAGACTGTCAAAAAAAATGTGTCTCCATGATTACGCTGTACAATGTGGGTCAAATCGGAATCATTACGAAAGTAGGTGTCGCCATTTTTTTTTGAAAAAGCATTTTGAGGAAAAGTTTAAAAAACAAAAGCTAGCAAAATTCCCAAAAACAGCTATTTTAGACCAGATAGTAATAAATATTGATCTAAAAAGCGTCAATTTGTTTAGAAAATGACAAGACCCAAGCTGTTGTATGTGCTGGA
>JBCBZF010000118.1:0-9750 GCA_039815525.1 Bacteroidota bacterium
CAGCTGCTGATCACCTGCGTAGAGATGCTGGACAGTTTGCCCCTGCAAATTGATCAGATTGATGCTGACGGGTCCTGCTGGTACATTGGACAGCTGTAAGGCAATGCGATTGTGGACGGGATTTTGGCGCAAGATGAAGTTCGCTTCATTTGATTGGCCCAGTCTTTCATCCATTCCGCCTGGGTTTGGAGCAAACCAGTCGATTGGCCAGTCCATACCGACCAGATTGGGCTTTTTTTCACATACAATATAGTCAGCTTCAAAGTAGTTAAGTGTAGTTTCTGTAAACTCTATCTGGTACCAACCATGTTGGTCGTAAACATACTGCCGGGACATATACTTATTGATCCGTTCATAGTGAGGCGTTTCGAGTGGATTAAACAAAGCCGTACCTAACAAGAGCTGATTTGGATTTGTAAAACTCAGAACCCTGGACGTAAAGTAAGCCACCCCAGGCGTGAGGGGGGGAATCTGAAGAAGTGGACCCAGGTTGCTGCCGGGTAGTCCGGTTGTCGTCAGGTAATCCGGATTGTATGCATACATTTTAACGGAAATATTCCCAGGTTGTCCAAAACCACTTCCTACTGTAATATTAAAGCTGTTAACTAAATCTACGTGATAATCATAAACTGGACTTACATCCAGAACATCAAAACATGGATTCTCAAGCGTAGGATCATCATTCAATACCACCATGCCGAGTGGGCTGCCTGGCAAATACAACGAGGCAAAGTCAACACTCACATCAGCCTGACAGACCACAAGGGTTAAATTAGTGTTTAGGGTTACGCGGATATTAAAGTTCTGCGACCAGGAGGGATCAATGTAAATTGTACCAGTGAAGTTTGCATAGCCATTTGCATTGGAGGTAACCATACCCGTAAACTCTTGCTCGGCATAGGTAAACACCCCATCATTGTTTGCATCTACGAAAACATCGGCATAGACATCTACTCCAGATGCGATCGCCGTGCTGTAGATGGCAAGTGAGACAGTACTGCCATGAACCAAAGGTTGTGGACTGCTGGAAAGCAAGGGTACGCCATCCAGATAAAAGGCATTCAGTGTAAGATCGCCACTGGTACCATTATGGCCCGTGGGTGGACAGTCCTGCGCGAATGTGAGGTGAAAGGAAAGAAAACTAAGAATGAGGAGCCAAAGCCCTTTGTTGATGGTTTTCATGAGAATTAAGATTTCAGGAATAGATGATTTACTTGTGAAAACATACTTGTGCGTTTCGCTACCCGTTTTGGCCGGCCAACGAAATGCTGGGCCTTACCAAACTGGTTGCGGCGGTTGTCAACGGCATTGTATCTGCGCAAAACAGATCAATCCGTTACTTCATTCATGAAAAGGTGGTTGGGAAACCTGCTATTGTGATGGTGTGCTAGTGAAAGGAGCCTGAGCAAGGCGATGAATGGTGCATAAAGGGGACGATTGATGTGTTATGTATAATAATTCAATCTAAAGTTATCACGGTACAGCTGTTTTTACATGTTGGTTTCTGTAAATGGCAGCCGTGATTTCATAAACGGCACCCTCTGCCCATAAATGGTTTGAGCGGAAAAAGGCAAAAGCGGTGATCCTGGATACAGGATCACCGCTTTTAGATACGTTTCAGTCTTTCGACTAGCGTTTCAGGACTTTTTGGACTGATTGGCTTGTCGCAGTATGCATACGAAGCAAATACATACCCTTGCTCAGTCCAGCGACTGAAAAGTGCATATTGGCAGAGACCTGATTGGCAGGACCTTCAAATAAGGTCTCAATGACTCTTCCCTGCAAATCAAGCAGCTCAAAACGAACTTCTCCGTTTAAGGACGCTTCGATGGCCACGCTGATCCGGTCTTGCACGGGTTGATTGATCAGGCGGAAGCGGCTGGATTGAGCCTGTTCGGCCAGGCGCCCATCGGAATCGTCTGAATCACCTGACTCATTGGAGGAGTTCTCATACCCTTCCGGCCAGGGCTGTGAATTATTATCGCCAGAACAGACACCATACTCCGTGTAGACGTAGTCGACAGTATCTCCGTTTATCAGTACAACCGGGAAGAAGTCGCCGTTTGCGTCCACGTAGACATTCCGCGTCGCAAATAGGTCCACATTATGAAATCTGGGGACGTAGAACGGACTAATCACCACACTCCCGACTTGACCGTTAAAAATGAGGTCGTCATCCCGGAAAAAATCGCCCAATCCCGTAATATGATAACTGCCAGAAGGATTTTTGTATTCAAACCATTGGCCCAGATTATTGGTAGCGGGAAAAGGGTTTTCCATGAATATCCGTGAGACCACCTCACCATTTTGGACAAAATGAGATGGGACAGTTGCTGTGAGAGACTTAGCTAAATTGACGCTTACGCCAGTCATGTCCTGTTCTACCGTTTCCACACAGTCGATTTGGACTCCTTCGTCGTTCAGGACCACCATGCCCAGTGGGCTGCCAGGATTTGAAAATGTTTCACCCTCAAAGATGACGCCTACTTCGGATGCGCAGGGATCCACTAAAGCGTTTCCGTCAAGGGTAACCAGCATCTTGAAAGGCCCGGGAACAATCGGGTTGATTGCGAGGGTGAGCCCCAGAAAGTTGGCGAATCCAGAAGTACCATTAGAGGTTACACTACCTGAATACTGAATTTCACCCGGTGCAAAGAAACCATCGTTATTGGCGTCCAGGTATACGGTCGCAAATACATCTGATCCAGGGCTTATAGTCGTGCTATAGATCTCCATGGAGACGATGCTTCCATACGTACCGAGATAGTCAGTGGTGGTGCTAAGGGGAAAGCCTTCCAGATAAAACGCATTCAACGCAACGGAAGATCCTGCTGGATTATATGATGTAGGGAGACAAGGTTGTGCCTTAAGCTGAGCAGGAATGAGCAATCCCATCAGCAGGATGGGCAACATGAACAGTTGATATGATTTTTTCATAACAGAAGGGAGTAGGTCTCAGGTATTGTGAGAAATGTGCTTAAACTTATCGTAATATCCAATACTTGGTTGAGATTGCGCCAAAGATAGCGCTTGTCTCACACAAAAGCAGCCTGAACGGATTGACAGAGGTATTTGACTGAGTGAGTAGGGATAAATAGTCAGTAAATGAGTCAACTTACAGGCTCCATGAGCATACTGATCTCAATTTTATCTTAGATCCTTGAAGGTGTTATTTGATCAGAATTCTTTTAAAAGTTCAAGAAAGGCCTCGCGTTTTCTTTTGGAAACATCCACATGCTCGCCATCAGACATGATGACAAAGCCGCCTTTTCCTTTATGGTAGCGGACCAAATGATTCAGATTAATCAGGTGTGAGCGATGGATTCTGAAAAAACTCTGCCCCTCGAGCTGTTTTTCAAAATCTCCCAGTTTACGTGTTACCAGAATGGGGGACTTCCCCTCTGGAAATATCTGGGTGTAGCTTCCGTCTGCAGTCAGGCGGATGATGTCGTCGACACATAGCAGTTCATATCCTTCCAGGCTGGGAAGCGCAATTTTCTTGCGTCGGACATCCTGTCCCGCTATCCATCTAAGCATTCTGTCCCAACTATTGGGTAAATCGGCTCCCCCTGTATAGGCATTCAGCTTTGATAGCGCTCCTGTGGAAAGATGAAATGGCTCTGTGAAATTCATATTAGCTTAGTCGAAGTTCACAGCAAATGGTCCCCTCCTTGAAAAAAAAAATCTAAAAAATGTGTAGCATTGCGTAGAATACATCAAGTTCATACATGTCAACAAGAACACCAGATGCGGAATTGATTGCCAATATTCGATCAGGAGGTGCCTCAAAAGAACGGGCCATTGGCGAATTGATCAAGTATCATACTTCATTCATTTTTGCTGTTCACCGAAAGCTGGGAATTTCTGAAGAGCAGGCTGGCGACGCCTTTTCGGATGCTATCATGGCTGTCGCACGTCATATCGAAAGTGGTCAGTTTCGGGGAGAGAGTAAACTCTCCACCTACTTATACCGGATTTTTTTCAACAAAGGGGTGGACCTTGCCCGAAAAAAAACGACAGATGTAATTGTAAGCATGGATGACTCGTACATCCAGATTCAGGATCATAATTCAGACATTCTGAAGCTCCTGAACCTGGAGGATCGTATGGGCAAATTAAGGAGCCATTTGGCCGAAATAGGTGAGAAGTGCCGTCAGATCCTACTTGATTGGGGATATTGGGGCTACAGCATGACCGAAATTGCAGAACGCGTTGGACTGGCAGGGGCTGATCAGGCCAAACGCCAGAAATACAAATGTCTGCAAAAACTTATGAAACAAATGGCGCCAATTGATGACACCATCTGAGAGAAATGACATGGATGAATTGATACACTTGGTTGATCGCTTTCGGGCTGGCGAGCTGAGCCCGGAGGAAAGGACTGCCTTTGAAGAAAGACTTGCTACTGATTCAAAATTTGCGGAAGAAGTGCGTACCTATATCCAGAGCCGCAATCTGATCCAGGATATGGCCCGACAGCAGATTCGTAAGCAGGTGGCGCAGAGCTATGCTGCTTACCAAAATCAGGCCGATACAGATACAGAAAGCAAAACCGCTCCTGAAGGCAAAGTCCGCCGTATGCCACGATTGGTTTGGCTGAGTGCAGCGGCGGCGGTGATTCTCCTACTCATTTGGGTGGGTACCCGGGAATCAAACTCTACCCCAGCTTTGTCTATGCAGCAGATGTATGCGGAAGCCTACCAGGCCCCCGATTTGAATTTTGCTGCACGAGATGAGGGAGACAGCCTGCGGCTTGTTGATAGTCTGTTGCAGTTGACAGCTGGCTGGTATCAGCAAAGTCAGTTTGATTCAATCCTCAGCTTGTACAAGCGTTATGAGAATCAAGCTGAGTTGCAGCAAAATGGAGATTGGCTCTACGCCAGCGGCATGAGTCTGCTGCAATTGGGTCGCCTTGATGAAGCGATTGCCAGACTCGAAAACGTTCGGGGGCGTCAGAAAGCCAATGCAGAATGGTATACCGCGCTGATTTATCTGAAAAAGGATGATGCCAAAGGCGCACAACAGGCATTTCGTTTTATCCTGGAAGGTCCCGGACAGGCCCGCCAAAATCCTCAGCGTGAAAAAACCGCGCGAAAATATCTCGATATACTCGGAGGAATGACTTCGTAAACGCTCCTCCCTTCAGCAAAGAGCCCTTTCGATTCGACAATCGAAAGGGCTTCTTTATTTTATATGGAAGTTTCTGACTTAGCCGACGATTTCTGCGTCTTCTTTACTGGCTTTGCCATTTTTCCCTTTCTTGGGCGCTTCTTCCTGACGAATACCTTTGGCGACGAGAACTTTGTGTTCAATTTCCTCCATCAGTTCCGGATTGTCCCGGATAACATTCTTGACAGTATCTCTTCCCTGGCCAAGTTTATCACCACTGTAGCTGAACCATGATCCTGCTTTTTGAACAATATCCAGTTCAACTGCAAGATCAAGAACTTCACCAGCACGCGACACCCCTTCACCAAACATGATGTCAAATTCTGCAATCCTGAAAGGAGGAGAAACCTTGTTCTTGACCACCTTTACTTTCACCCGGTTTCCGATGCTATCTGTACCGCTCTTGATCTGTGCCATGCGACGGATATCCAGGCGAACAGAGGAGTAGAACTTCAGTGCATTACCACCAGTGGTGGTTTCCGGATTGCCAAACATGACACCGATTTTTTCCCGAAGCTGGTTGATGAAAATACATACACAGTTGGTTTTGGAGATGGCAGCGGTCAACTTCCGCAAAGCCTGCGACATCAAACGGGCCTGGAGTCCCATCTTAGATTCTCCCATCTCGCCTTCAATTTCTGCTTTTGGCGTCAGGGCTGCTACGGAATCTATGACCAGAATATCAATGGCGCTGGAACGAATCAGGTATTCTGCAATTTCAAGTGCTTGCTCACCATAATCAGGTTGAGAGACATATAGGTTTTCTGTATCAATCCCTAATTTTTGGGCATAGGTCTGATCGAACGCATGTTCTGCATCAACAAATGCTGCCAATCCTCCGTTTTTCTGCGCTTCTGCAATCATGTGCATTGCCAGGGTGGTTTTACCAGAGGACTCCGGACCGTAAATTTCTACGATTCGACCACGGGGAATGCCGCCAATACCCAAGGCAATGTCAAGGCCAAGCGATCCTGTCGACAAAGCCGCTACATCTGAGACGGGATTGTCGCTGAGCTTCATGACGATGCCTTTGCCATAAGTTTTTTCAAGCTTGTCCACCGTCATTTGCAGGGACTTCAGCTTTTCCTGATTCATATCTTTTGCCATGATAATTGGATGTTAATGGTTCTGATGATAAATGTTTTCAGGTTGAATGAAATGATAATTTTATTCTATTAGTATACAATCGGGGATAAAACGTGAACGCCTAATTGCTTTTTTCTTCTGAAACAATGCGTACCGACTGAATCCGAACTGCTTGCAAAGGCTGATCCTCTTCATTGGTTTTGCTCAGTTCCAGAATGCGGGCTACTCTCATTCCGGCCACGACTTCTCCGAAGACCGTGTAGTTAAAATCCAGGCTGATTGAACCACCCTGTTCCTGATATTTCGCTCGCTGGGCTGCGGTGTATTGAAAAGGCACAAAGCCCATTGAATCTAACCATTCCTGAAACGGCAGAGCCGTATCTCCACTGTCTCTTTGCACCTCAAAGCGTTCATAAGCACGGTTTTTCAGATAGATGGTTCGGATACGCTCCATGCTGTCAAGCGTGTGAGTCGGTGTCGGCCGTCCGGTAACAATGTAAAACTGACTGCCTTCAGAACGCTTTTCCGGATTGACATTATCCGGCTCTCTGGCTGCGGCCACCGCACCATAGGTATGCACCAGATCATCCCGAAGTTCAGCTGGCAAATCATAACCGGGCCCGTTGGGTTGACCTGGCCGGTAATGCCGCGTACGTGGATCTCCGCTTTGAACCATGAAAGATTTGATGATGCGATGAAAGCTTAGACTATCGTAAAAACCTTCCCGACACAGTTTGAGAAAATTCTCTCGGTGAATGGGAGTCTCATCGTATAGTTTAATCTGTATGTCTCCTAAATCAGTTGTCAGTATGACATCGGGCGGGGCGGTAGGTATTTCTGGAGGAGGAGCGGTATTACACCCAATAAAACTCCATACCAATATGCCACCTAAGACTCCGCGCAGGGGCAATCGTGCTAATATATTGCGCAATGTATACATAATATTCGGCAAAAGCGAAAAAAAGTTGCGTAAAATGATAATAAAATTAGCAAATATCCTGAATGCTTACTCAAACAGTGCTTCATCTCGTTCCAGCATCAGAATGGAATGCTGGGACACGATGTAGTATTTCTCTCCCTGATACATTACTTCATATGCCTCTTTTTGGAGAAAAATTGCCAGATCACCAGCTCTGGGTTGTAATGGAATGTATTTAATGGGTTCATGCCCCTGACTCTGCTTCCAGGACTCAGATTCATCCGATGGAACGGGGATGGGATAGCCCGGTCCGATTTTCATGACATAGCCGCTCTGGATTTTTTCTTTTTCTAATACACCGGGCGGCAGATAGAGCCCGCTACGGGTCTTTTCATCGGGCGTTCTGGGTTTAATGAGAATTCTGTCTCCAATGATGATCAGCTTATCGAGTGAAGCTGGTGGATCTTGCATGTTACTTTTTTTTATAGAATTCTTTTAACAAACTTATAAAACTACCGTATATTTGAACCAATCCAGATTGGAATCGTTATTTGAGTATCTGAAATTATTTGTCTCCAATTGTGACTTCCTGGAAAAAAGTTGGTCAAAAAGACAAAAGCAGAAAATAAATAGGTTTTTTCTTGCGTTTCAGATGTATAATTTGTTTATATTTGTATTAAGAAAGTAATCGTTACTTAAAATATAGTCCGCACAACGGACACGAAGAGTATTGTGTTTTCATGGTTGTGCTGTAGGGACGACACCTCCCCGGTGTCGATCCCTTCTTTTTTTATCTATATTTCTCAACCGCTTCTTCTCCTCATTCCTATCAACAAGTCCGTAAATTTGATGTAACTTCGGCTCATCAACCAAACAGACCCTTCTGTATGTATCCCCGGATCAGTGATTTAGTGAATGATATTTTCGGCACCGACATACTTTTGCCGATCCAATCCTTCGGATTTTTTGTTGCCATTGCCTTCATGGCTGCCTACTGGATCATGAGCATTGAATTCCGTCGTAAGCAGGGACAGGGTATCTTTAAAACACATAAAGTCCGCGTACAGGAAGACGGGCCCATTAAAGAGACGGAAATCCTCATCAGTTTCGGCTTTTTTGCCTTGATCGGGTATAAACTCGGCCTGATGATTGATGATTACAGTGCCTTTGCTCGTGATACCCAGGGCGCAATTTTGTCTACCAAAGGCTCGGTTTTGTGGGCAATCATTTTTGGGCTGGCTGGTTCTGGCCTGCGATTATACCAGTATGTCCAGAAACGCGGCACCAAAGTGAAAATGGTAGACGAACAACATGGTATCCTGGAAGACCGCGGCATGATTATGACGCTGGCCTTTGTGGTGGGGATACTCGGAGCAAAGGTGTTTCATAACCTTGAATATTGGGATGATTTCACCAGAGATCCGCTGGGCGCTTTGATGTCTTTCGATGGACTGACCTTCTATGGGGGCCTGATTTGTGCCACCATTGCCATTGGGTGGTTTGTCAAGAAAAAAGGTCATGCCGTCCTGCCGGTGGCAGACTCCATTGCACCCGGACTGATGCTGGCTTACAGCATTGGACGCGTTGGCTGCCAGACGGCAGGCGATGGAGACTGGGGCATTCCGGTCAAAGGTC
The DNA here is from genome assembly GCA_039815525.1 of Bacteroidota bacterium. Taxonomy (GTDB): domain Bacteria; phylum Bacteroidota; class Bacteroidia; order J057; family J057; genus JBCAWW01. The sequence goes on from JBCBZF010000118.1 coordinate 8,810, forward strand.
CCAATGATTACATTTCAGAGACCTACGAATACGTGAAACCAGATTGGTTGTCATGGCTGCCAGACTGGATGTGGAGCTTTGACTATCCGCACAATGTACTGGGCAAAGGCAGCCCGATTCCTGGTTGTACCGGCGATTATTGCAATGCATTGGACATACCGGTTTTTCCGACCCCTTTCTACGAAGTGGTGATGGCCGGCTTATTGTTCGTCTTTTTGTGGGTCATGCGAAAGCGTCTGGTGTACTGGGGCCAAATGACCGGAGTATATCTTTTTGTCAATGGTTTGGAGCGATTCTGGATTGAAAAGATCAGGGTCAACTCCACCTATAATATCTTTGGCGCAGAGATCACCCAGGCAGAAATTATTTCTTCCCTCCTAATGCTGGGTGGGATTGCTTTGTTTGTGCTCGCTACCTATAAATGGAAGAAAACTGCACCAGAGCCAGAAGCAGAGAATTGAGCCTGAATGGATAAGAAGTCGACCTATATCACAAAACATTTCCGTCAGGAAGGACTGGAAGAGTATGATGAAGACAGCTTACACGCCCATTATACGCTGACAGCCACTGATGGCCAAAAACCGATTCGGGTAGATAAATTTTTGGCCAATCTGCTGCCCTTTACCTCACGCTCACGCATCAAGAACGCCCATAAGACCGGTTCCATCGATGTAAATGGCAAGTCCGTCAAACCTTCTCATAAGGTCAAACCCGGAGACGTCGTTAAACTGCTGTTGCCATTTCCGCCTCCGCCTGAATTAAAAGCGGAAAACATCGATCTTGACATCCGCTATGAAGATGAAGACCTCCTGCTGGTACACAAACCCCCACACATGGTCTGCCATCCCAGTTTTGGGCACCGATCCGGCACCCTGGTACATGGCTTGCTATGGCATTTTGACAATCTGCCCCAGCAGCCTGGACAAGAACATCCCCGTCCG
>JBCBZF010000665.1:0-4162 GCA_039815525.1 Bacteroidota bacterium
ATTTGCATCGCGTAGTGCTTGAACTTCGGGATGTTGTTGCTGGATAATCGCGACCCCTGCTTCACATTCCTCGCGCCGGGTGTTGTACTCCGATGAGGCCAGAGAATGACTGACCCCCGTATCGCACAAAACAATCTGATAATTTTCTGTTGAAAATGGGAAGTAGTGGTAATCAAGCGAGCGACAGTCAAGTCGAATGACATGATCTGCCTGGCCAAAAGTACTGGCAAACTGATCCATGATGCCACACATGACCCCTGCCCAGGTGTGCTCGGCTTTTTGTGCCATTTTTGCGAGTGCCATACGCTCGATGGGCTGACCAAAAAGCTGACAAATGGCCCAGCCTGCCCCACACTCTAAGGCTGCTGAAGAAGACAGTCCGGCACCAACCGGAATATTGCCACCAAAAGCAAGGTCAAATCCGGCGATCTGATAGCCATTTTCCCGCAAAAGTGCGGCCATCCCTAAAATATAGTTGGCCCAGCTATGCGCTTTGGGTGCTACTGCAATTTCGTCAAGTGGGCTTTCAAAGCGATCATCAAGATCACGGGAGACCAGTCGGATACGATCCGTTCCATTTGCAGCAATGGCAAAGTCGATGCCTTTATCAATGGCGGCCGGCAAAACGAAACCATGATTATAGTCGGTATGCTCGCCAATGAGATTGACCCGTCCGGGCGCACGCACAAGTAGCGGCTCTCCCACAAAATGTTGCTTGAAGAAAGAAATCATCTGTTTGCTGGAATCACTTGTTTTTGGCCGCCTCTTTTTCCTGCTTTTTTTGGTTTTTATACTTCTTCCCGCTTTCAAAGACATAGATTTTGATGTCATCGACGAAGCGTCCGGGATTTTTCCGAAGTTCACGCAGGACGGCATTGACGTTTTCAGTGGTATTCGTCAGACTGTCGTACAATTGGCGGTCATTGAGCAAAAGTCCCAGCGTGCCACTGGTGGTATCCAGCTTGGAAACCATACTCTCAACCGTAGAAACTGCGTCGCTGGCGTCGGTCATGAGTTCTTTGACCTGTACAGAGGCTTCAACCAGAGAGTCAGTGGTATTTTTGACGTTGGAAAGAATGTTGTCAATGTTTTCATTATTGCCTTCTACATTGGCGACGATACTCCTGGCATCCACTGCAGTTTGTTTGAGCTCTTTTGCCAAAGAATCTACCTCAGATGTAATGCTGGTCAGGTTCTCGGTGGTGGCCTGAATATTGCCTAAACTGGCCCGCAAACTAGAGCTGTTGTTTTGATCCAGAAGCAGGTTTTTGGTCAGCTTAACGATTTCATTCAGTTCTACTGCCAACTTACCGACCTCAATCAAAATGGCCGCACCCTGGGTTTCCACCAAATCCCGACCTACATCCAGAATACCTGTTTCCATGGTACCAGTGATCTCCTGATTGTCCTGATAAAAGGTCTGAGAGGGAATGGTTGAATCAGCCATCCAGATTTGCACCCCTTTGTTGCCCAGTAGATCTGCACTGTAAATCATGGCTTCTGCATTGTCCGGGATGTTCATCTCCCGGTCAAACGTCAGGGACACCCGGATGCTTTTGGAGCTAGGATCCATTTGCATATCTGCGACCCTTCCCACCTGCAAGCCATTGAGGGTGACAGGATTACCACTTAGGAGGCCATCCACATTCTGGTAGTCGGCATGGAGTGTGAGTGGCGGTCCAAATAATTTGGAGCCAGCCATATAATTCAGGCCAAAAATGATCATTGCGATGGTGAGAATCGAAATGATGCCAAACTTTACTTCGTTGCTCATGTTTCAGGTGTTGGTCTCAGGGTTCTGGCCCTCATCAAAATCGCTGATAAAAGTAAGGAAAAGCAGCTTGGGGGCAAAATGGGGATAGATGCCAGGTGTGAAGAGAAAGGAGAGGTGAAAATAGTCATCAGCCCGCGTTCAATGGTCTGTGGAAAAAGGTATTGTCAAACCAGTGATCTGTATTTTCCTTTTAGGGATGAATTGTCCACTCTTCCCTGACACCTCTCGCCTCACACCTGATCAAAACGCCAACAACTCCGCCAGTTTCTCCTTGAGCCGTGCATTGGCCATAAACTGCTTTTCCAGCTCTTTGTGGAAAGGAACGGGGGTGTCAAGCGAACCAAGCCGGGCCACCGGTCCGTCCAGGGAGGTAAAGCAGTGTTCTGATATGCTGGCCGCCAACTCCGCGCCGAAGGCGCCGGTCTGTGTATCCTCGTGGAGGACCAGACATTTGCCCGTCTTCCGGACGGAGGCAAAAACAGTTTCCTGGTCCCAGGGAATCAGACTGCGCAGATCGATGACTTCAATGTCAGCTTCGCTTTCTGTAGCCGCTTCCAGTGCCCAGTGAACGCCTAAGCCATAGGTGATGATGCTCACATCTTCGCCTTCACGTACGACCGCTGCTTCACCAATTGGCAGATTGTAGTATGCTTCCGGTACCAGACCTTGCAGAGAACGATAAAGCGCCTTGTGCTCAAAAAAGATGACTGGATTGGGATCAAGGATGGCAGTGGTCAGCAAACCTTTGGCATCGGCTGGAAAAGCTGGATACAGAACTTTGAGTCCGGGGGTATGCGTAAACCAGGCTTCATTGCTTTGTGAATGGTAAGGACCGGCGCCCATGCTGCCGCCGGTGGGCATGCGCACCACCACATCGGCTGCATGTCCCCAGCGATAGTGGTTTTTCGCCAGATTGTTGATGATCTGGTTAAAGCCGCAGGAGACGAAATCGGCAAACTGCATTTCCACCATGGCTTTTTTCCCTGCCAGAGACAAGCCCAGGCCCGCACCCACAATGGCTGACTCACAGATAGGTGTATTGCGTACTCTTTCTTTTCCAAATGCTTCAACAAAGCCTTCGGTAATCTTAAATACGCCACCATACTCTGCAATGTCCTGGCCCATCAATACCAGTTCGGGATGCTGTTCCATGGCCTGACGCAGGCCTTCACTGATGGCATCAACAAAACGGATGCTGCGATCATCTTCCGCTGGTTTGGGCTGGAGTAGGGGAGAGCCAGGGGCATAAATGGAACGTTTTTCATGTTCCAGGTCCACCGCAACTTCTTCTGCCGAAAAGGCATTTTCCACCGCTTCATTGATTCGCTTTTTGGTTTGTTTCCGGAGGCTTTTACTTTCATCATCCGTGATGATGCCTTCGGCTTGCAAAAAGCGTTCAAAATTGTCGACCGGGTCTTTCAGCCCCCATTGATCAAACAGTTCCTGCGGAACGTATTTGGTACCGGATGCCTCTTCATGGCCCCGCATGCGGAAGGTTTGGCATTCCAGTAAGATTGGTTTGCGGTCAATGCGCATCTGTCTGACAATGGCCGATACGACCTGGAATACTTCCAGCACATTGTTGCCATCAATGGTGTAGCCTTTGATGCCATAGCCATGGCTGCGATCAGCCAACTTTGTCGCGCGAAATTGCTCATTGGAGGGCGTAGAAAGTCCGTAGCCATTGTTTTCAACCACGAACAAAACCGGCACATCCCATACGGAAGCCACATTGATGGCTTCGTGAAAATCACCTTCGCTTGCACCACCATCTCCTGAGAAAGGAACTGCGATAAAGTCTTTCTGGTCCAGGTTACTGGCCAAAGCCAGCCCATCCGCCACGGGCAACATGGCCCCCAGATGTGAAATCATCCCGATCACCCGATCCTCAGTCGAACCGAAATGAAAAGAACGATCGCGTCCATTGGTGTAGCCATTTGCTTTGCCCAGCCATTGCTGGATCAGGCGTTCGAGGGGTAGACCACGGGTCGTAAACACCCCCAGATTGCGGTGCAAAGGGAGAATGTAATCCTGATCAGAAAGTGCCTTGCTCAAACCAACAGCGATGGCTTCCTGACCAATGCCGGAAAACCATTTACTGATGCGGCCCTGACGGAGCAGAATCAGCATTTTTTCTTCAATCAGACGGGGAAAGAGGATGTCTTGATAGAGTTCGCGCAGAAACTGATCAGAAAGTCCTGCCCGGGAAAATTGCATGGGAGCGGTTGAAGCTTGCATAGAGTGGGGGTGAGGAAAGCAATGCTAAAACTGATTCTTCCACATCATGGATTCAACCGGCTTGATGGTGCGGTTGATGTATTTCGCATTTGGTTTGCGGTTGTACAGGTTGGTCACCATGTCCTTCAGGTTCATGAAGGTCCGATGTGC
>JBCBZF010000080.1:0-11415 GCA_039815525.1 Bacteroidota bacterium
GTGTTGGAGGACTTTGGTAAAATGCTGGATAAATACACCGCCGCCAAGCCCAGTCGCAACCTCTGCGCCCACAATGGCAAAGAGTTTGATTATCCGTTTTTGGGCAGACGCTATCTGATTCAGGGACTCAAAATTCCTTACGTATTGCAGGTACAAGGCAAAAAGCCCTGGGAAGTTTCGCTTCTGGACAGCATGGAACTCTGGAAATTCGGCGATTATAAATCCTATACCAGTCTGGACCTCCTTTCAGCAGTGCTAGGCATTCAGACCCCTAAAGATGACATTGATGGTAGCATGGTGGCCGGAGTGTATTATCAGGAAAAAGACCACGAGCGGATCAAAGTCTATTGTGAAAAGGATGTCAAAACCACTGCGCAGGTACTGCTGCGGATGTCCCGTCAGAAGTTGATACCGGAGTAGCCGATCCCGCCTTGCGGGATAGTTCGACGGAGAACGATTAACAAGATTTTTTAACTCGCTCCTGACACCTCGCGCCTCGCACCTTATTTTCCATGGACCATCGACTGACAACTGCCCTCCACATTTCTCCGTACAAACACCAACACACTCAAAAACTGATCATGTCCGACGAATTTCTACGACTTAAGCGTGTGGTCAAAAGCATCATTCCCCGCTTCCCAAAGGGCCGGGAACGCCAATATAACCTGGGCGATGCACGCAATATGATCAATGAACTTGGCATGCAAATGAGCCCTGCCACGCTCGAAGCCCTAGTCTCCAATGATATGATCCTCGACGATTTCCTCAGTTCGGTTTATCATCTGGAATATGAGATTCGTCGCAAGGTGGTTACCTCTTTTGCCACCATCGATGCCGACTACAATCCCCGCGTCTATGAAGAAGACAATGTGGTCGGATTTTCAGTGACCCACCGTGGCGAAGAACTGGTCTTTGCCGAATATGATCTCTCCCAAGACGATTTTTAGGGGGAAGGCGATCTCTCTATTGCGTTCTCCCTCCAATGGCTATCAGGAGGCTTATTGCCTTTATGATAGAACCAGCTGAATTTTCATTTCCAAAAATCTCATTTCTCACCGCAAATCTGCTACCTTTGCAGGCGGTTTTACTTAATCAATATTTTCTTTCTTATGCAAACGGCATTTCGCTCTCACACCTGCGGAGAGCTACGTATGGCGCAGGTCGGACAGGAAGTTACCCTCTGTGGATGGGTACAAAAATCTCGTGATCTTGGATACATTCTGTTTCTGGATTTGCGAGATCGTTATGGAATCACTCAGGTGTCCATTAAGTCCGATCAAAGCCCGGATGTATATGAAGTAGCCCGTAAGCTGGGAAGAGAATTTGTGATTCAGGTCAAGGGCACGGTGGCTGAGCGCGAAAGCAAAAATACCAAAATCCCCACCGGAGAGATTGAAGTGATCCCCAGCAGCATTGAGGTACTTAATACCTCTGAGCTGCCGCCATTCCTCATCGAAGATGAGACCGATGGGGGAGAGGAACTGCGGATGGAATATCGCTATCTCGACATTCGTCGACCCAAGATGGCGAACAACCTCTTTCTGCGCTCCAAAGTATTGAGCGCAGTGCGTCGCTATCTGGAATCGCACAGCTTTCTCGAAGTGGAAACTCCATTTCTGATTAAGTCCACGCCTGAAGGGGCACGAGACTTCATCGTGCCTTCCCGGCTGCATCATGGCAATTTTTACGCGCTGCCGCAGTCGCCGCAGATCCTGAAACAGTTGCTGATGGTGGCGGGTATGGACCGCTATTTCCAGATCGTTAAATGCTTCCGGGATGAAGACTTTCGGGGCGACCGTCAGCCGGAATTCACCCAGATTGACTGCGAAATGACCTTCGTGGAGCAGAAAGACGTTTTGAACATGTTTGAAGGCATGACCAAAGCAGTCTTCAAAGACGTACTCGATGTCGATCTGCCGGACTTCATTCACATGCCCTATGCGGAAGCCATTGCCAAATATGGTACAGACAAACCTGACCTTCGCTTCGGTTGTGAGATTGTCGAACTCAACAATGTGGTTGGCGGAACCGAATTTGGTGTCTTCAATAAGCTGCTGGAATCCAATGGCCTGATCGCTGGCATTGTGGCCAAAGGTTGCTCCGGCTATTCCCGCAAGCAAACTGATAAACTGATCAATTTCGTCAAGGAGCCGCATCGCGGCGGTACGGGACTGGTTTTCGTCAAATACAATGAAGACGGCAGCATCAAGTCTTCCGTTGACAAATTCTTCAGCCAGGAGCAATTGCAGGCCATTGGGGAGCATGCCGGAGCCGAAAAAGGCGATATGCTGCTGATTGTGGCTGACCAACTCAAAGGCAAAACCCGTAAGATTCTCGGTGATCTGCGTCTGCACATGGCGGCACAGGAAGGCTGGATTGATGAAAGCAAATGGTCTGTTTTCTGGGTAGTTGATTTCCCGCTTTTCGAAGAAGATGAAGAAAGCGGCGAACTGACGTTTGCGCACCACCCATTCTGTATGCCGCGTGAGCAGGATTTGGACTATCTCTATTCAGAGCCAGAGCGCGTGGTGGCCCAGTCTTACGATATGGTCATCAATGGCAATGAAATTGTCTCTGGTAGCATCAGGGTCCACCGCAAGGATGTGCAGGACAAGATTTTTGACATCCTCGGTCTGACCGAAGAAGAGAAAGAAGCCAAATTTGGCTTTATGCTGCGCGCCTTTGAATATGGTGCGCCACCGCACGGTGGCTGTGCTTTTGGTGTGGACCGCATGGTCATGCTGATGGCCGGTGAAAACAGCATCCGCGATGTCATCGCCTTCCCCAAAACCGCGGGTGGCCGCGACCTGATGATGGACGCGCCGGCGGGCGTGCCGGATGAGGCATTGAAGGAACTTGGCATCAAGTTGCGGTAACATCCCCTTCCGTGTTAGCGTCCCCTTCGAAGGGGACTAACGGGATGGATTGTCTCCCGATTCCTCGGGATTGAAGGGGCGATTGACGAAAGGGGATGTTCCAACACCCCAAAATATACGCGCCTCCCAGCCAATCGGCGGGAGGCGCAATTTTTTGAATGAATAAAAGCAGGGACAGGGCAGACCCTGTCCCTTTCGTCAACATGCACACACACACTTAAGGCACAACAACTTCGATTTGTGTGGCGCTGGCCGCCTCAAAATATCCCAATGCATTTCCTTCCAGATTGGTTTCTGGATTGGCCGGAGCCGTAGAATTTCCGCCACCGGGTCCGGTACCCTGTCCAGTGATATTGGCCAGGGTATTGAAATAGTCAAACACGCCTTTGTCAATCACAAGGGTTGTCAGCTGAACCTTGTCGCCGGGATAAACCTCAGCATTGAAAATGGGGAATTCGACGGCCTGACCATCCGTGAAATTGTCATCGTAAAGCAGAATGTCATTTTGGAGGGTGTCATTGCGGACCAGAATGAAGCGGATGTAGGTGTCGCCAGGGGGGTCCTGAAAGTGGGCAACCGGGATCAAGGCATCCCCCCCGCCTGCTGGACCAGGCCGATCATCAAAACTGACCGTTTCAAGCTGAACGGAAGGCAGTAATTGACTGTTCCCTGTAACGATTTCCCCTGCTACCTCTACCTGCAACTGGTAGTTTTCTCCCACTTCTCCCTGAATGTCGGTACTCTGATATTGTCCGGCTGCTACTTCTGTGAGGGGGAAAACATTGCCTTTACCATCCGTGATATTGACGCTGGCATTCTCAACCCGTTGATAGTCTCCTGTATCGTAAAAGCCATTGCTGCGGCTGAGAGATACCGTAGCTGGTAGCGACTGATCTGTGATCTGCCCCTCGATCACCAATTGAGAATCGGTTGATTCGAGGTCCAACTCTATGACTTCCTCACAGGCCGTACTGAACAGGAAAATGAGCGATAGAAAAAATATGCTGTATGGTTTCATTATTGTCTTTTTTGAATGAAAGGGCAAAAGCGGTAGGCTTAGGATGAATGATTTTGGCGAATTTCGTAGGGGCGTTTTGCAAAACGCCCCTACGTCAGAGGTTTAATCCTCAAAAGGCAAAATTCCAGGTTACGGAAGGCACCATGCCAAAGAGATAGGTCTTAACCGCCTCTGTGGTCCCCGGATTGTCGGTGCTTTCGCGGAAATCAATCGAGAAGGCATTTTTCCGGCCGTAAGCATTGTAGAGAGAAAAGTTGAGGTTGGTATTGGGGTTTTTGCCAAACCAGGTGGCGCTCAGATCAAGACGGTGATAGTCCGGGAATCGCTCTGCATTGCGCTCGGTGTAGAGCGGAACGATGGTGCCGTTGGCGACATAGCTGCCACTTGGGAAGGTAACCGCATCTCCGGTGTAGTATACCCAGGAAGTAGAAAAGCTCCATTTCTCATTGGGATTGTACATCAGGACTGCGGAAAAATCGTGGATGCGATCCTGACGAGCCGGAAAGGCCTCTCCATCATTGATGTCATCAAATTCGCGGAAGGTCCGGGACCAGGTATAGCTCAGCCAACCGGTCCATTTTCCCACACTTTTGCGCACCAAAAACTCCAGGCCATATGACCAGCCCCTTCCAAAAACCAATTGGGATTCAACCGTTTCGTTGAGTAGGATGTCTGCGCCATTTTTGTATTCGATCTGGTTCTGCAGGTCTTTATAATAGCCTTCGATGGAGAAGTCTAAACCTTTGTCCGGAAACTGCTGAAAGTAACCGAGTGAAAATTGATCTGCGATTTCGGGCTCGACAATCGCGCTGGATGGAATCCAGAGATCGGTCGGTGTCCCACCGGTAGAATTTGACAGCAGATGAATGTACTGGCGGTTGCGGGCATAGCTCCCTTTGATAGATTGAGTAGGCGAAAGCAAATAGGTAGCGGTAAAACGAGGTTCTAACCCACCATAATTCTTGATCACATCACCATCCTCATAAACCGTAGAATCCGCAATTGCGCCTTCTGCATTATAGGTGTAAACAGTACCCGGTCCCAGAACCGTGAACATGGATCCCCGCAGGCCATAATTGATCTTCAGTTTGTTGTTGATGGTGAGGTCATGAGAAAAATAAGCCGCTGACTCAATGGCATAATCATCCTCAATTTCCCGTGCATTGAAAAATGAGTTTTCATCATTGGAGCGCACCACGCCGGGGACAAAAGTGTGATAGATACCATTGAGGCCAAAGTAGAGGGTGTTTTTCTCATTGGCATACCAGGTCAAATCTTCTTTCAGGTTAAAGTCCCGGATGCCAGATTCGATTTCTGCACCGGCATTGACAATCTCGATCTGATAATCATAATCGCTGAAGATTGCAGTAGAGTTAAGGAAAAGTTTATCATTAAACAGGTGGTTCCAGCGCAGGGTACCGGTTACATTGCCATAATCAATCGTAAAGGCTTCGCTGTCGCCAAATTCATCCCGTCCGAAATAGCCTGACAAAAACAATTGGTCTTTTTCTCCCAGACGATAATTGGCTTTCAGATTCAGATCGTAGAAATAGAGGGTTGTGTTTTCCAAATCTTCATCACCACTGAGGGCCAAAAAAGCATCAGCATAAGTACGGCGCCCTGATACAATGTAAGAGCCTTTATCCTTCACAATCGGTCCCTCCGCCGTCAGCCGGGATGAAATCAGCCCGATGCCACCAGACAGATGATGACCCTTGGTATTGCCTTCCTTCATCCGGATATCGAGCAGTGAAGACAGGCGCCCTCCATATTGAGCGGGCATATTGCCCTTATAGAGTTTGGTGCTCTTGATGGCATCACCATTGAAGACCGAGAAAAAGCCAAGCAAATGCGAAGGGTTGTAGACCGGCGCTTCATCCAGTAAGATGAGGTTTTGATCGGTTCCACCACCCCGGACAAAAAAACCACTATTCCCCTCCCCTGCAGCTTTTACACCAGGGAGGAGCTGGATAGACTTCAGTACATCCGTTTCCCCAAAGAGAACCGGCATCTGTTTGATGGTTTCAATGTTCAGACTGTTGACCCCCATTTCGGTCGAAACAACTTCTTCGTTTTCGGCTTTGCTGCTGATGACGACTTCTTCGATGGTGGTACTCGCGGTTTGCAGTTCGATGTCCACTCTGACATCCTGACTGAGATCCACTTGTTGGGTATCGACCTCAAATCCGATGTATCGATAGTGGACTTCATATTGACCTGGTGGGACCGAAAGAGAATAAAATCCATATTCATTGGTGTAGGCCCCAACCTGTAAATCGGGAATGTAAATCGTTGCCCCGATCATGGTCTCGCCATTGTTGCCATCTCGCACATGTCCACTCAGCGTATTGCGGTTTTGAGCAGAAAGGAAGGAGAAGCCCAGGCAAAAAAGACAAATGAAAAAGATGTGTTTGCGCATGAGATTTCAGAATGGTTTTGTTTCGGAAAACGCGCTCGCAACCATTCTGACGGACGGATGCATGGATCAGGACGTACGGATTCTTGTATCAGGACAGATTGGATTGCTCCTTTTTGAAAGCTGTGGGGGTGCTGCCGACCACTTTTTTGAAAGCATTGTAAAAAGCTGAGCGAGACTTGAAACCGACTTCCTGCGCAATGGCTACGATGGTGTAATGCTGATACTGCCGGTTCTGCAACATGTCTTTTGCCTCATTAATTCGATAGCCATTGATGAAATCCATAAAGTTTTGCTCTTGTACTTCATTGATGACCTGAGAAAGGTATTTGACATTGACGGAAAGCGTGTCGGCCAAATCTCGTAAAGTCAGTTCCTGCTTTCGGTAGGGGTGTGCTTCATCCATGTATTGAAGAAGCTTTTGGTGAATGCGCTTCTTTTGATCATTGGCTAAGGCGGAGGATTCATAACGAACTGGTTCAAGTGCCTCTGGATCGTCTACCATCAATGCTTCTGGTAGCTGTGAAAAGAGCGTCGGTTTGAATAAGTAAAGAATATGAATAATCAGCATCATCAAGGCAAAACCGATGGTGGGATAAGGAAAGCGAACCGGTGGTCCATGAAAAACCAGAAAAGTAATTTGGGTAGAAAAAACGGGTAGGAGTAGGATGCCAATGATTGTTAGCAACCAGCGGAAGTGAGTTTGATTGGAAAAAGAAGCGGTTTGCCGGACGTAGGTACGATATCTCTGTAAGAGCCGGAAGGATAAGAAAAGGTAGATCAGGTTGTGAGCGCTGATGCTGAAACCGATCAGTTTCATGCTCAGGAACTGTTTTTTGACCTGGAGTTGGTTAAATACAGGCTGATCGGCCTTGAATTCATTGGTCGTGATAAAATAGATGGCGATCACAATGGCAATAGCCATCGGAAGAAAGTGCAGCGCTTTGGCTTTGGGTAGCTCATCCGGATAGTGGAGAATCGATCGACGGATGTAGAGATAAATCAAGGGGCCGTAGCTGAGAAACACAATGCCCGGTACGGCTTGTAAAAGGGAAAAATATTGGATGTATGGTGAATAGATCAGGAGCGCCTGCAGCACGCCGAAACTCATGCCCAATAGCAGTAATCCCAGCATGCGATTGGCGGCGACATTTCCCTGCTTGCGAAACAACAAGGCAAGGCTCACCAGCAATCCGCTGCTGATCCCCAGCATCAGAATACCAGCCAAAGAATTGATCTGAATGGGATAATCCACTCCGGAAGTTACGACGACTTCTGTTTACTCCCCAGCCGCATGAGCCAGATCAAACCGTAAATGGCCATGAACTGGAAGGGAATGGACTTCACATAAGGCCAGAGATAGATGATGATGGGATACTCCCGGCTGTTGAAGTTACGGGTGGTCCACCAATCCGGATCGCTCATAGAGGTACCGATGTACCAGACTGGAACAAAGAGCACGATCCCAATCATCGTAAATAAGATGCGCCGTCGGACTGGCGGGGTGCGGAAAAAGCGATGACTCCGCATGAAGACCAACCCAAAGATCATGCTCAGAAAGGTCGCAACCACCGAGATCGTATTGAAAATCCACAGGAAATTCATGCCGTGTTTTTCCCAGAGGTCTCTGGTCGCATTGTAAATGTCTGCATTGAATTCAACCGCTACCTTGCTCAAGACCGCCGTCAAAATAATCAATACCGTCGCATACAGCATGGTATCGGACAAGACCGGGCGGCGGATGAGCCAGCGCCAGGCTTTGTTGAAGCTGAAGCCGGTCCGCTTCAGTTCTTTGTGATTGGGGATCTTACCAATGCGATTGTTGTCTCGCTCTTTGATGGCATCATGCCAGACTTCATAGACCGCATTGCGGTCGCCGGAAGTAGCCCAGACATATTCGGCATTGGTGGCGGCGGCATAGGAAAAGCCTTGATCAATGGCACCTTTGAACACTCGATCAGAAATGTCTCGTTTTTTACACTCGACGATGACGTAGGGATCTTTACACTCATCGTCCCGGTAAATGACAATGTCTGCTTCCCGGGTTTCAGAACCGATTTTCATCCGATCAGAAACTTTCAGCTTCTGTGGTGGATAGTCATAATGGTAAATGAGTTCCAGAAAGGTGTCGAGCTGCACCTGTTCTTCCGGATTGGACATTTTCCGCTTAGTGGCGTGGGGGAGGTAGATGAGGGTGTCATGCTTCTTGTCAACGACAACATGACGGTCTTTAATGGCTTTTTTGAGCAGGCTCATTTGCGAAATTTACTTCTCACATCCGTAACAACGAAGAAAAATCCCGAATATTTTTAGCAAAAAATGCTAATGTTTGTAGGAAGATGGGAGCCCATTCGTTTTGATCACCACACGCAGTGTTGGTCTGAATTCATTTCAGGGTCCACGATCGTATACCTCATCCCTGGTCTCTAATGAGTTTTTTGGACTGGGAGGATTCTGAAATCGATCCCGGATCTGGTCCAGAATGACAGGGGCTGTCTGGTTTTGTGCGTTTTGCTGTGGTTCTTTCAGGAATCGGATTTGGCGTTACCCCTCCAATTGGACCTGCCCAACCGGCACATTCTCCCCTTCTACAAAAGCCGCTTCCATGATGCCGTACACCTTTTTGGTCAGTGTACGTATGTCTCTTTCTGTCATGCCTTCAGTTGGTACAGGAGGTAAAACCCGAACCTGCGCCCGACCGGGATAAAAATTGCTGGTGCCTGCTGGTTGCATCGACCTTGAATTGTTGATCACCACCGGAATGATGGGCCGTTGGGCGGCGATGGCAATACTGAATGCACCGGGATGAAAACTTTTAAGGGGTGAATCCGTCTGATTACGGGTTCCTTCCGGGAAAACCAGAATCGAAATGCCGCTTTGCAGCTGATTGGTCATGCGAACCAGACTCTGGCGGCGGCTTTCTTTGCTAGAGCGATCTACTGCAATCGAGATGTTTTGAATGATCCAACCCAGTAAAGGAATTTTGGTCAGCTCCTTTTTGACCAAAAACTTGATTGGGTGCGGAAAAATCGAACCGGCAATGGCCACGTCCAACATATTGTTGTGGTTGACCACGAAGACGTAAGATTCGCTGGTGTCTACACTTTCCCAGCTCAGTAGTTGAAAGCGCATGCCAGTCAGAAACTCAAAGCTGCCAATCCATAAGCGGTGCATTTTTTGAATCAGCAATAGTCTCCTGATATCGGTTTTTGCCACTTTCACCAGCAGATGAAACAGAATCACGAAAGGCATCCAAACGATGAAAATTGTGATCGAATAAATGAAATAGGGCAAGTTGAGGAGCTTTTTCATGTAGTTGTGGTCTATAATTCTTGTAAGTGTCTGTAAGTGAGGAGAGTAGGTCGTAGGAGACTTGCTAATTTACAAATTATCCGTCCTGGATGAAAGATGTTAGTTTTTTCTGTGCATCCATTGGAACCTTTTTTGCCTGAAAACTATTATTGATATAGGCAGTCGCCACTTCCTGATTGACTCATAATACCCTGGATCCATGTTTGGACGCTTGCGCTCCCTTGCCGCCAACAGGACCACTACTGCGAAATTGACCGTCTTAGAACCCCATGTTGACCACTTTGATATACACTCAGTGGACAAGACGCCTTTTTTGATTCCATTTCGAATCATTGGCTCAGGTATGCTCCTCCTGTTGTTTTTGGGGACCTGGGAAGGACTGGTCAAAGACAACCAAACTTTTGCCATGCTGGCCGCCTCGATGGTGATGGTCATGGGCATTTTTTATGTGCCTGGTATGTATCTCTATGCACGCTTCCTGGATCGGGAACTGGACACCGAAGTAGAAATTGATTCGCGCGCTGAACTGATCAAATACCGCAACGGCAGTACCAATCTCCTCTTTCATGTGAGCCAGATTGAGTCCTGCGAAATGTACCAGAATATTCTTTTCCCCTATCGGCTGGATCGCATCACGATCTGTCTCTCCGATGGGCCGAGTCTCACCATTTCCGCTCTGATCATTGATCCCTGGGAGCTTTCTGAGCATCTCAAACTGCCCGTTTCCTCCCGCCAGCGGATGATTGATTATTGGTAGGGGTACATCCCCTTTCTCCCTGACACCCCGAGTTTTCCTCTGTGGAGGCATATCTCAAGGATGATGTCAAGCTTCAAAAACCTTTCCCGGACAAGCCGTAGCGTAGCGGAGGCGTGATCCGGGATCTCTGCTTCCACACCACTGTATTCTTTTGTGAATGGATCTTTCGGGTGAGCCATTAGGTAGCCACAACCTTGCAAGGACTAAATTGATTGGTCTTCGGTCAGAGCGTGTGCAGAAGAATACCCTAAAAGCAATTACTGAGATCCCGGATCGGGGTCCGGGAAGCGCTGCTTTTTATCCCTCAAAGAAACGAACAATCATCTCGCTGAATCCTTTGAAGGCTACGTCCACGCGAAAGGGATGTCACAAACACCCAGGCGAAGCTCGCGAGACAATACCTATGTTAAAACTCCAGGGTCAACTGACGTGGATAGGCATCGTCTTCTTTGTTGAGATTGGATAAATAGACACCTAAAAGGCGAACTGATTTTTCGGGGAAAGCTGGCTGGTGGAGGAGTAACTGCACCAGGGGAAACATTTCTTCAAAAGTCCGTATGTAGAAGCTTACGGTTTTGCTGCGGGTGGTCTGGACAAAATCGTGATATTTGATTTTCAGGGTGATGGTTTTTCCACCTGAATCCACTCTTTCCACCCAGCCGGCCAACTTTTCGCTTAGCTCTTGTAGCTTTTCCAACATATCCGCCTCCTCAGTCAAATCATAGGAATAGGTGTTTTCAATTCCGATTGATTTCCGGGGGCGGTCCGGCTTGACACTGCGATTGTCAATCGCCCTGACAATCCGAAAATAATGCCGTCCTACCTTCCCGAAGCGTTTGGCGAGTTCCAGTTCGCTGTATCTTTTGAGGTCAGCCCCATTGCGAATGCCCATGCGCCGCATCTTTTCCGCTGTCTTCTTGCCGATTCCAAAAAACTTCTCAATGGACAATTTTTCTAAAAAAGCCTCGGCCCGGTCCGGTGGAATGAGGGTAATGCCATCCGGTTTGTTGATGTCGGATGCGACCTTGGCCAAAAA
>JBCBZF010000708.1:0-3938 GCA_039815525.1 Bacteroidota bacterium
ATTTTCAACTGGTTCATTGAATCCTGTTTTGACCTTTTCAGAATGGACCAGCAGAAGTTGACATGAAGTTTCGCAAAACGCTAGCATGATATTAACTTCGCCCCATGGCAGCAATTCTTTCGGTTCAGGGCCTTTCCAAAGTTTACCAGAGTGGTGACAACGCCTGACAGTTCTTGACAGGATTTCTTTTGATATAGAAGAAGGTACCACGGTATCAATTGTTGGTCCATCTGGCAGTGGTAAGACGACATTATTGGGGCTATGTGCCGGTTTGGACCGGAGTACCTCCGGGCGGATTGATCTCTGTGGTGTCCAATTGGATCATCTCAATGAAGATGAACGGGCAGCGGTACGCAATCAATATATCGGCTTTGTTTTTCAGAACTTCCAACTGCTGCCAACTCTGACTGCGCTGGAAAATGTCATGGTCCCGCTGGAATTAAGAGGAGAAAAACAAGTAGGAAAAAGAGCCATGGATCTGCTGGGTAGAGTGGGACTGGGCGACCGGCATCACCACTACCCTACCCAACTCTCCGGTGGTGAGCAACAGCGCATCTCACTGGCCAGGGCATTCGCCAATCAACCCAAAATCCTCTTTGCAGATGAACCAACTGGCAATCTGGATGACGGGACGGGGGATACGGTGGAGAAACTGCTTTTTGATCTCAACACTGAAAATGGCACCACGCTGATCCTGGTTACCCACGATCTTGAATTGGCGAAGAAAACCCAGCGCGTCATCCGCCTGAAAGGCGGTGTGGTGGTAGAAGACGTCATGAATTAGGCGATTCTTGTTTGTCTTCAAACTTCCACGCATCCCAAACTTTTCTTCTATATTGATTGGACAAACGCTTATTGCTTCATCCATGCGTCCTTTACTTTGCCTTTTTCTTGCCATTTGCTGCACTGCTTGCGGCCCCAGTAATGTAAAATTACAGCTGACTATTTCAGAAGGCTTCATCGGTCCGGTCCAACTGGATCTGCCGGCAGACTATGAAGCAGGAAGCGTCTATGCTCTTGGTGTAAGTGGATCAGAAGAAGTCATTCCGGCTCAGGCTGACCAGACTGGACAGCTTTGGTTTTTTCCTGTAAAAAAAGCCGATGGAAGCTATGTTTCGCAGTATGAGCTTTCTCCAAAGCAGTTTAGCCCTCCACAGCAGCACCGTCTGACGATCGAGTCAGGACAATTGCACATTCATCATCAGGAGCAGGAAATCCTGACCTATCATATCAAAGAAGCAGAGCCACCACTTGGTGAACCTGATTACTACCGCCGAAGCGGCTTTATCCATCCGATTTTCACACCAGACAGCAGCCGTCTGAGTGAAGGCTTTCCCGAAGGCCATGTTCATCAACATGGTTTGTTCATGGCCTGGACGAAAACGGATTATAAAGGTTTGTTCCACGACTTTTGGAACCAACAAAAAGAACTGGGACGCATCTATCATGATGCAATGCTGGATACACTAAGTGGCCCGGTTCTGGCGCAGTTTCGCAGCCGACTGTTGCATCAGAGTATGCTGCCAGAGGCTGGTAGTGATATCGTTCTATCGGAAGAATGGACTGTTACGACCTTTCATCATGATGATGTATTCTTCATCGATCTTTGGTCTGAACAGCTTTGCGTATCTGACAGTCCGCTGCATTTACTCAAGCATATTTATGGTGGCCTGGGGTTTCGGGCCAACAGTCAATGGATGGATCATCATTTGCCTGCGGATAGTCTACCCAACCTCCAGGGTGCAGGACAAGGTGGCTTCCTGACCAGCGAAGGAAAAACGAGACTCGATGGCAATCATAGTCAGCCTGAATGGGTGTGTATGTATGGTCAAATTGATGGTCGTCCTGCTGGTATTCTGGCGATGGGCCATCCAGATAATTTTCGTGCACCACAATCTGCACGTTTGCATCCCAGCATGCCTTATTTTAGTCTTTCTCCTATTGTGGAAGAAAGCTTTAGCATGGAGCCAGAAGGCACTTATCACAGTCGCTTTCGCTTTATTTGTTTTGATGGAGTACCAGACCATGAAAAGCTCCAAAACTATTGGCAGTCTTATGCCAATCCTCCTAAGATATCCCTACACTGAACGTGAGGCCTTTAGTTATTGCCTCTGTATAGGCCAATTGGGCCATTGGAACGGGACACGAGCAAATGGACCTGTCCATTCCCGTTGATCTTATGGATATCGCGTACTTCCCCATCCAATAGGAAGCCACTTTGGCTTGGGGAAAGGCTTTTCCAGGCGCGATTATTATCCCCCAACAGGATTGCACCGCGGCTGGCATCATGATAGCCGGCTTCTGGTTTGAGACCATAGAAATTGCCACCCAGGAGAAGATCCTGCTGGCCATCCCCATTGACATCCAGCACCTCAATCCCAAATACCGGAGCCAATTGCGCCTGCCAGGGCAATTCCTGTAAACGCATTTGGGCACCATTCCACAGCACGCAACTGGCGAGTTGGGTGGCTTTTACTCTCCTGGCCCCTTCACGCTCCGCTTCAGTAAAAAGAGTCTGGTAAGTGGTTTGGGCATAGTCTTCATATTTCAGCACCCGTTTTTTAAGATGGGGCATTTGACTGGTGATGTCCATTTTTCCGGCAAATGGATAAGCTTGTTCGTCGAGCGGCGGATACCAATTGAGGATAAACTCTGTTTTCCCATTGCCGTCAAAGTCTTTCACATACATCTCCAAAGGCTGGCTCTCGCTGGCAGAGAACTTGCTGTTCAGCCCCCAATTACCCAGTATGAAGTCAGTTTTGCCATCCTGATCGAGGTCCGCTGCCTTGATACGGGTCCACCATCCCTCACTCCCTTTCACCGCCTGGGGTGCCTGAAGCTTACCGCCCTGATTGAGATAGATCAAGACTGGAAGCCATTCGCCTACCACGACCAAATCAAGGGTACCATCTTGATTCTGATCGGCCCAAACTGCATCCGTGATCATCCCGATTCCACCAAGATAAGGTGGGGTAACATTGGTCCATTTGCCATTGTCATTGCGGAACAGGAAGCTATTGGGAATCAAACCATAATTGCCAGGTACAGAACGTCCGCTCAGGAACAGATCCTGATCACCATCACCGTCCATGTCTGCAGCACGAATACAACTTAGCTGACCACCAGCCAGCGGCGTCTTATCGATTTGTTTGATGAGATTGCCCTTGCCATCATTTTCATAATAGCGCAGTATGTAGCTGTCAATTTTCTTACGGGCGTCATTGCCACCAGCGCCCAGCATGACGTCCAGATCACCATCGCCATCGGCATCGAAAAATGTCCCGCAGGTGCTTTCGAAGGCTTTGTCTTCTTCAAAAATGCTTTGCTGCTGCGGATCAAAACCGCCTGCAGCATTTTGAAAAAACAGTTGGTCCGGGTCATTTTCAGCTCCTAACAACATGAAATCCTCGCGTTGGTCCCCGTTCAAGTCACCGGTCAGCAGCCGGGCTCCCTGCGTAGAGAGCATATGTGGCAACAAACGTTCCTGATCAAAATCATTGAACCGATTTTCGGTATGAACCGGCACCTTCGCAAAGGTCTGCTGTGCGATATCTTCAAACATCGGCGGCGTACCCTTTGGCCTGAGGTCTCTTTTCCCCCTTACATTGGCATACATCAGCGTCAATTCCTGGTCAGCTGCAACATTCAGCAACACTTCTTGCTGAAGGTCGGGCCAGATCACCCGCAGAGAATCAATTGTTTCGCTTTTGCCCAGACCAATCACCAAACCGGGCGCCACGGAGCTTTGGAAACCACGGCTGGGATAATGCTGAAAAGCCAGTTTTTTCTCTCCTGCAAAAACCGTCACCATCGCTCCTACTCCCAATGGGTTTCCTTTCTGACCCTTGAAGGCAATTTTGAGAAAGTGATTGCCTTGCAGTTGAGCGTCGTTGCGGTACACAAAGGCCGGCTGATTGACATTGTTGACCAGCAGATCA
>JBCBZF010001164.1:0-2119 GCA_039815525.1 Bacteroidota bacterium
CAATGAAAAAACAGGTGATTATCCGGCCGAATGCACGTATAAATACGGTTCCATGAGTACATCCACTGGTTTTTATTTTTCCCTGAAAGTACCCTACTGTTTTAGACGGCATTTCCCCTATTTCGAAGTGAGCCCAATCACATCCAGACAGAATCTCCAGAATACCGATTCGTAAACTATCTGAACAGGAGATTCGAGAATAGGGAGCAAGCCCTGACCGCTCGGTCGGGGCTACTCATTTTTTCATGTTTAGGTAAAGGATTACTCCCAGATCACCGGATCCTCCCCTTGGTTATACCATTCTTCCATCCTCACTTTGTAATGCGCATCCATCACATTGCGTTTCACTTTGAGCGTGGGGGT
This sequence comes from Bacteroidota bacterium, assembly GCA_039815525.1. Lineage (GTDB taxonomy): Bacteria > Bacteroidota > Bacteroidia > J057 > J057 > JBCAWW01. Next base: position 364 of record JBCBZF010001164.1, read on the forward strand.
TAGCAGGCCATTCTCTACAGTCCAGGTGTCTTGTGTGATCACCACTTTATTGACCCGTTCATAGTCTGCTACTGAAGCATTGATTTCGGTAACGGTGGCGGCAAGGCTTTCTTCTACTTCCGCTTTTTCCATGTGCCGGGCAGACTCAGAGAGATTGACCAGAGCAAATGGCTGGGGCAAACCATAGCCAACAATACAGACTTGCTCTATCAAGGTATTGGAGGCAAACATCCGTTCCATCGGAACCGGTATCACATACTCCCCTTTGGAGGTTTTGAACATATCCTTGACCCGGCCAGTGATTTTGACAAAACCATCTTTGGTGATTTCGGCCATGTCGCCAGTGTGCAACCAGGCATCACGAATCACCTGCTTGGTCAGTTCTTCATTCTTGTAGTAGCCATCCATGACCCATTCAGCTTTCATGAGCAGTTCCTGGGTATCAGGATCAAGACGCAATTCACAGCCTTCGTAAGGCTTTCCGACGGTTCCAACCCTGATATCGTCTTTATGATTGATGGTACAAATGGCGGAGTTCTCTGTCATTCCGTACGCCTCGCTGATTTTGACACCGATCTTCTTGTACCAATTGAGGACGGAAGCAGAAATCGGCGCCGCACCAGAAATGGCCCAAACGACTTTGTCCAGTCCCAGACCTTTCTTGATCTTATTGCGAACGAGGTTATTGATGATCGGCAGTTTTAGCAGGCGATCGAGTTTTTCCTGTGGCATTTTTTCCAATATGCCCATCTGGAACTTGGTCCAAATCCGGGGAACAGCGAGGAAAATGGTTGGCCGCGCCGTTTTAAGATTTTCCACAAAGGTATCCAGAGATTCGGCAAAGTAGATTTCGCCTCCCAATGTGAGGCTACCAAATTCAACCAGGGCTCTTTCAGCAACGTGGTTCAAAGGAAGATAGGAGAAATAGCGGGGATCGGCCAATTGCCGCAACTTGGTGAATTCCATTGCTGGTTCAACGCCCACCATGTTGGTATAAAAGCTTTGCATGACGCCTTTAGGGGTGCCGGTCGTCCCAGAGGTATACACGATGGTCTCCAATTCTCGTGGCTCGACATTGGGGTTTCCTTCCAGTGGCTCATATTTTTCCAGGAGATCATTCCACGTTTCCATGCCTTCCGCAATGGAGATTGGAAAGCTGATGGTCCGAATCCCTTCTGCCACGCCATTGTAAACTGCATCCGTATCATCCAGTTTACCCACAAACAGTACTTTTGACTCGCTGTGCTCCATCAGCTGCGCAAGTTGGTCAGCAGTGAGATTGGGATAAAAAGGCACTGAAACCATCCCTGCCATTTTGATGGCAAGGTCACAGACAATCCAGCGGGCGCAGTTTTTAGAAATCATGGCCACCTTACTCTGGCGGGGCAAACCCATGTCCAGCAAAGCAGCAGCAATCCGGCGCGCCTCATCTCCCACCTGACGCCAGGTCATGGTATGCCAGGTCCCGTTGAGTGGTTGATGTAGGTAAACAGCATCAGGCTTTTGCTGTTCCCACTGGTAAAAATAGTCGAGGGAGGTTTTGACTGATTGCAGCGTAGAAGTAGTTGAAGTCATCGTTTTCTGATTCATTTGACGGAGAAAGATAGGGAAAATCTCCTGCTCTGGCAATGAAGGAAAACCAGTATAACCCAGCCATAAAATGTTTCGTTTATGAGACTAAACAGAAACGATGCCTGGCCATGTGTGTCATGTTTTACCCAAAACATCCCAACTTATGTCACTCTGGTCTTCTTTC
>JBCBZF010000702.1:0-3961 GCA_039815525.1 Bacteroidota bacterium
AAAAATCTCTTTCTGTAAATCATCTTCATACTGCATCCCGAATTTCCCGAAAAAAGCGACCTGGTAACCGGTCTGCTTTAAAAGACTGGGATAGCTAACATCAACGAATTTGCGTTGTAGCGGCGGAGTTCGGAAGGTAAAGCCATGACGGCGTTCATACATGCCGGTCATGATGCTGGCGCGGCTGGCTGCACAAATCGGCGTCGTGACAAAAGCGGTATGAAACAGACTCGCTTCATTGGCCAATTGATCCAGGTTTGGCGTTTGAATAAGCGGATTGCCCATTGCACCGAGTGCATCCCAGCGTTGATCATCGGTGAGGATTATGATAATATTGGGACGCGGTTGTTGGGCAGAAAGGTTGAGCGTACTCAGGAGAAAAAACAGCAGGCAAAAAAACTGAGACAGACGGTCCATGGGAGATTGTTGGTGTTGATCACACCACATATACACAATAATTTATCCGATTACCATACTGCTCCTCCCTGCACTGGATGGAGGATCACAAATACGCTTCCAGCGGCTTAACTGGAATAGAGAAATCATCCTGAAGGCTGGCTTCCATAAAATACAGGCGGTAGCCGACCTGTTTGAGCGCTACGGCCAGTGAATTTACTCCGAGGATGAGGCGTTTGAAGGTATTGATCGTATAGCTCTGAGGATTCGATTTGGACGTACTGACCAATTGGTCGCTATGTGCAACCTTATTGCGTAGGTCGATGATTTGATCAATGTCAGAATTCCTGATTTTGACCAGCTCATACTTCCTGGTGAAATGCAGGATGGTTTTTAACGTCATTTTTTCGCCTGAGAAATCACTGCTAACCAAGTCCGTCTGTTTATCTGCTTCAGTGCTTGAATCATTCAGAAACTCCTTCAATGCCCGTTTTTTGAGGCCGGAATACTCGACAATCAAGTGGATCAGGCTTTTTTCCAATAGGAACAGCTTCTTAAACAAATCTTCATAAACGGGGGCACGATTGTAGTCTGAGTAATGCACGACTCCGGTAAGAATTCCACCTTCTTTGACAAACAGTACATCAAACTTCTGGAACCTATCCATCAGTGAAAAAGCATAAATCTGATCGGTTGGCCGGACAACTTGTTGACGTTCTATGTTGCGGGGTTCAAAATCCTGGGTGTCTGGATGATAGTAAAAACACTTTTCATTCCGACTGATGTGGGGGAGGTAGTTGATGCCCCGGGCCTGACAAAAGAATGCACATTCGTCCTGATATTCTTTGTCGAAAAAGACCATCTCGCGGGTCATGATTTGTTCAAAAGCTAGCATGTCTTTGGGTTGGGAATCATTTGGCTTCTGGCGCTGCCATATTTCTATAACACTTCAGGGTAATTTCTGTTCACAGATTAGCAAAAAGTCCACTCATCGAAATAATCAAAAATGGAGTTTGTCCTGAATCACGGATAATTAGCGTATTTTTCCAATGATGACTGTATGCCATGTATTTGTGACTTGCCTGTGGTTCGGAATCGTGTCAGCAAAGTCACTATAGAACCATCCTCCCCCATTAAAGGAATATTTGATACGACGACGGTCAATTACATCCAGTTGGATATTTGCTTTATTCGCTTCCTGGTTCATTCTGCAGTTCAAATCTTCATCAAAGATACAGGAACAGAACCCTCCCCCCTTATGTTTAACCGGGACAAACTTGGTTCCATGTGTGAAATGATATTTTTCACGGGTTGACCATGGATCACCTCTCAAAGAAAATGTTAAATCATCTTCTGTCCAGGTTGTATCATCGACCCATAACCGCTCCCCAGTCTGAAAATTTCTATAAATGATCCGATCAATCTTAAAAATCGTACCGGTATAGCTGCCATTATATTTTCGATAATTTTTCTATTCCTGATCACAAGAGGCCAAAAACAGTAAGCCTGCAAAAAAAGTAAAAAGCGTATATCCTGATTTCATTAACGTATTTTTTGACGACACGAGCATTTATGATCAGAAGTTGGGCCTCTCAATACAGCTTCTGTTCAAACAAATAACCTTCCATCCATATTCTGAATGTTCCCCGCGCTCCCGGACTCTTGGGAATGGCATAGCGGAGGCTGGCACTAGGTAAACGGGTTTCATGATAGGTACTCAACAATCCAGGTGTGCGTTCCAGATGATAATAAAATAGCCTGCCATTGGGGAAACGACTGGTGTCCTGGCGGAGTTTCAAGCTGTCAAAGAGAACGAAGACACTGTCAATGGTGAATTTGACAGAAAAGAGGGTATCAGGTACAAAGCTGGAATCAGCTACAGAAAGCTTGCGCATATCTGGCACACCATATCCTAATTCATAATCATAGTACGGGTAAAAATGTCCCAGCTCACGCACATCGTGAAACAAATCTCTGTTACTGCGATTCGGTTGTTTCTGTAACAAACAAGCCGCGATGCCTGCAATCAGTGGACTGGAAAAAGAGGTGCCTGCAATTTCTCCGAATTTGTCTTTACGGATCGCTGACAGGACAAAACCTGGTGCCGCAACATCTGGTTTGAGCAGGCCGCGCGCATTGGGTCCCACCGAAGCAAACCGAATATGCTGCTGCAACATTGGTAAAGATCCGCCTACTGACAAAACCTGTGGGACATCTGCTGGAGCCCCCATAAACCGCCAACTCTTATCACCATCATTGCCCATTGAAACCACCACCAACATGCCTTTGTCAGTCGCAATTTTGGCGGCTTTACTCACCGGTGTGGTCAGGCCGTCCATTTGCTCAATGGTGTAACGGGCAGAGGTGTAGGTGACCGATGAATTGATGATATCGGCGCCCATTCGGTCAGCCCATTCCGCCGCTGCCATCCAGTGATCCTCTTCTACTCTAAGCTCTTTGCGTTCATGTTCGATACGGGCCAATAAAAATTCCGCGTCTCTGGCAGCGCCCAGTTGTCTGCCCTGATAGATCCCGCCAATACAACTCATGACCCGCATGCCATGCGTCGAATGATGATACACATTGTCGTCGCCATCATAAAAATCTTTGGTGCCGACAATCCCATTGCGAGAACGGACGTGAGTCAGTGAAGGGTGTACATCTGTATCCTTGAATCCAGCGTCGAAAATTGCGATTCGTACCCCTTGCCCGGTCAGGCCTGCTTTCTCCAAACTGTCCAGGTGCATGAGATTTCTGACCAGAGACAAAAGGGTATCCAGTCGCTGATTCTGCTCATCTGGACCGGATAAGCCTTTCTGGCTGAGAATCGCTTGTCCGTAGAGTGGTTTGATTTCTTTGACAAAGGGAAGTCGTGCAATATTTGCGAGCTGATAGGGCCTCGCTTTGACCGAGACAGCATTGAACCAACGCAGGATATGGCGGAGTGTATCTACCTGTTTGTCAATGCTTTCTATATATCCTGGTGTAACCGGCAGATCAAACCAGTCCCATTCCGGAAGTCCATTTCGCTGCCTGCGTACAATGGCCTTATGATCCAATTCTGTTTCCGGACAAAATGTTGTTTGCTTTTTCTCGGTAAAGGAGACCAGGTAGAGCTGAGACGTGGTTTCGAAAGGGATTGAAGCGGGCGGTTCAGGTGAATGCCAAAAAGCAGTACCAGAGAGGAGAAAAGTCCATAGGATAGAAAGCCATTGATCCATACATTTACTGTCGAAAGACCGGAAGTACGTCCTATGATCAACGAAAACCAAATGCAATTTATGCGCGAAGCCATCAGGATGGCTTGCGAAAATGTTGATTCAGGCCTGGGAGGACCTTTCGCCGCCCTGGTGGTCAAAAACGGGGAAATCATTGGTCGTGGTGTTAATCGGGTTACCAGCCTGAATGATCCGACTGCCCATGCAGAGGTTCAGGCCATACGGGATGCCTGTCAGACCTTACAGGATTTTCAATTAGAAGGCTGCGTGATTTATACCACCTGCGAACCTTGTCCCATGTGTCTGGGCGCAATTTACTGGGCCCGCCCCAAAGCAGTGTATTATGC
>JBCBZF010000157.1:0-8988 GCA_039815525.1 Bacteroidota bacterium
CACTGAGCCCAATGCTTCCTTCCCAGGCATGAATCAATCCGGGATACATCAAAAATACCATCCCTGGTCGCATGGACACCAACTCAAAATCAAGTAATTGTGCCCCTTCCCCTTCGGTGATGACCAATAAAACATACTGCTGTATGCGATGGGATTGCTTATTCCTGGCAGTGAAGTTGACCTTACTAAATGGCACAATATCAAAGCTTTTCCCTTTCTGTGCGAAGGTATCGACCTGGGCTTGAAGCGGATGTATTGTTTCCATAAGCAAATTTACTCTTACCTATTTCACGAAAAACCAGCGACTTTGCTTTGGTCTATTTATGAAAATGATGGCACTTTTTATACACGAAGCTAATAAAAAGTACCATCAGTATATGTACGGAAAAAATTTGCCTGAATTTGGCCCGTTCAGGATGGATGTGGAAGCTTTTCCCTCACTGCATCAATCAGATCTTCCGGTAATTCGCGAATGGACAGCAAAGCTGCCCCTCCCTGGCTGCCAGCATGGTGCAAAGCCATGTATTGGGGACGGACCGAAATCGCCTTGATTTCTTCCCACTTCAGGCCGCGTTTTTGTTGCGCGTCCTCCCAGTAAATCCCATCGATTTTGACTTCCATCTGGGCAGCTAGAAATAAGATTTGAGATTCTTCTGAAGATAAAAACTGATCAAGGTTGCGTTCAATGGACCGCTTTAACAAGATAGGGACCATGACCATTAACCCAATCCCAATGATCAACATGGTGATTCCCATAACCAGCCAGGGGATCGCCAGAAAAAATAAGCCCATCAGGACAAATACACCAGGAATGATCCAGCGCACTTTTTGGCGATAACTTCTGCGGTCAGGCCCCTCCCAAAATTGATATCGCGCCCAGTCCCGAAAATCGGTTTCGGTGAGCTGCATAGGGAATATTTGACCATAGAATGTCTCCATCAATATTAAATCCAGATTTCGAGGCCTTCTTTTGCCAATTTACAATTAGGGAAGCGATCCTGACACTCTTGTTCTATCCGAAATAAGAAATCGTCATCATGATCGGGATCGTGATGGGTCATGATCAACTGCTTGACGCCTGCTCTTTCAGCCACCTCAATGGCCTGCGAATAGCTGCTGTGTCCCCAGCCACGATGGGTTGCCAGTTCTTCATCCGTGTACTGCGCATCATGCACCAATAGATCCGCGCCCTCAGAAAAGCGGATGACACGTTCATCAATCTCCTGGCCATGCTCAATGTCAGTACAAATGACCACACTTTTGCCCATCGCATCAAACCGATAAGAATTGGAGCCTCCGGGATGGTTGTTGCGCAAAGTCTCGATACGGTCAATCTTTTGCAGGTTAAGCGGCCGGCCGGGATTGTTGAGAACCAAAAACTCGAAGTCTACCCCCATGTCTTCCAATTGAACCGGAAAGAAAACTTCCTGCATTTGGGTTTCAAATACTTTTCGAATTTCTCGCTCCTTCTGGTCTAGGCCAGGCGTCACCAGACTGATTTTTTGTTGGCGATTATAAGCAGGGGCAAAAAATGGGAAACCCTGAATATGATCCCAATGGAAATGTGTGAAGATCAAATAAATTTGGTCAGGGACTGGAATCAAGCCACTAATAATTTCCTGACCAAGCCTTCGAATACCGGTACCTGCATCGATGATGCCAATAATACGATTGGGTTCTTCAAGCAGATCCACCATAATACAGGTCGTATTGCCTCCATAAATCTGGAATTCGGGATCACAAACTGGAATTGAGCCTCTGGTGCCGTAGAATTTGACACGCCAGGTTGAAGAGTCGGGCATGATTTTATATATCTTACTCCTCCAAACTACAAAGATTTTTTAAAGTTCCGAGAAGCGGAAATTTATCAAACTTCATCCTGACTTTTTGATTTCTTCATATCACCCTCCTATCTTCCGCTATTTACAACTCAGATTTCGTATGGCATCCTTTTCTACTCCCCAACCCGAATGGGTCATTAAGCAAATTTTATCTTTTCTCAACCAGGCCAAAACCGCGGAAGATATCGTTGCTGGTGTACAAGATGATCCCTCCGACGGAGCAGGAGCTGCCATTGGTAAAACCGTCGCACAACGCATCCTGGATCACCGCAACAGTCTGCGACCACGCTTTTTTCGGAGCATTGACCAACTGACCGAGGTAGAAGGCGTTGGGCAGGACAAACTCGATGATTTGGCCTACACCTTCCAAACGCCGGCAGCGGACTGGTTTGTCAATAAAATGTTTGCAGAGGTCATCGGCGAAAACTGGACCCTGACCCATCTTTCCCATCATATTGAAGATCCACAGGCCTTCGAGGCCCTGACTGCAGACGATGCCATGCTGAAAATGGTGGTGTCTGAATTGGTCGCTGGTTATGCCCAGAGCAATGAAGAGACCAGCCAATTTGGCGATATGGCCCGTATTTTTGCCCGTGAAACCTTTGCGGATCGCTACGAACAGAGTGATTACGGACGCTTTGCCTGGGCCTTATGGTTTTACCAGTTTGATGCCGACAACTGGTTCAGCTTTGAGCGGGTACGAGATGTGATTGTCCAATATCTGGATCTGTACTGGAATGAAGCAATTGAAGTGGTGTTGCTGAAAAACTGGCCGCGCAATCCGATTTGGCACAGTAGTCCTGGCGATTTGCCAGTTACCATCAATCGGGTCGAGCAAACCATTTCGATCTGGCAGGCAGAGTTATTTGATTGAAATCCCCGATGATAAATTGATTTCAATCTAAGATTCAATCATCTAAATTCAGTTCTCTACCTCCTTGCCGAAGGATCGAAAGTGATTGATCGCCTTCTTGAGAAAGCCTTTTAAAGTGATCTGAATTCCCTTCAGGATTGCCTGGATTCATATTCTCCTTGACACGTATCCCAAGCTCATAAATAGCCTCTTCCACCAGTTCGCCTTCTTTGTTCCACTTCCACATCACACCGTGGATGACTCCTTTATGAAGGAAACACTCCTCTTTTATTCCCCCGGACTGATACCACTCTCGATAATGTCCTTCCATGACACCATCCAGAAAGGTCGTTTCTACCGTTTCCCAGTACTTGGAAACTTCGATTGACACACCTGTGAATGGCTTACCCTGGTATGTATATCTTTGAGAATCAAAGTCGAAGTCTAATGCATCGTAGTCTACCTTCATGGCTGTAAAAACTAAAGTATGCGAGGATAAGAACAATCCTGTCCAGTTCTTTCGTATGATGGATATAATTTTCAGTAAAAGGCCAGTTGCTCAAGTCTATATACTTAAGCAACTGGCCATTCGTATTTCCAGACCTAATAACCCTAAGCACGCTTAAGCATCCGCAATCTTCAGAATTAATTTTCCTTTTTTCTCACCGGAGAATAATTTCAGAAAAACTTCCGGAAAGTTATCCAGGCCTTCCTCGATGGTCTCGCGGCTTTTGAGTTTGCCTTGTTGCATCCACTGAGCCATCGCCATGACACCTTCCATGTAGCGGTCCTGGTAATCAAAGACAATGAAGCCTTCCATCCGCGCCCGATTGATCAGCAGAGACAGATAATTGGCGGGGCCTTTGGGCATGACAGTGCTGTTGTACTGACTGATTGCACCACACAATACCACCCGGGCATTGAGATTGATGCGGGTCAAAACCGTGTCCAGCATTTCTCCCCCAACATTGTCGAAGTAGACATCCACACCTTTGGGGCAGGTCTCCTTGATGGCCTGACGGAGGTTGTCATTTTTATAGTCAATGGAAGCATCAAAACCGAGTTCTTCGGTCAGGTGCGCACATTTTTCAGGCCCACCAGCAATCCCGACCACATGGCAGCCCTTGATTTTGGCGATTTGCCCAACCACACTGCCAACAGCACCAGCGGCACCAGAAACCAATACCGTTTCGCCTTCTTTGGGCAGCCCCACATCTAAGAGTCCGAAATAAGCAGTCAGTCCGGTGATGCCGAGCACGCCCAAATAATTGGTCAGAGGCGCGAGGCGTGGATCAACTTTGATCAGATGTTTACCAGGGGCCATGAAGTATTCCTGCAAACCACCCGTACCACTGACAAAATCCCCAACCGCAAATTTGGGGTCTTTGGATTCGACCACCTGACCGACTGTGCCAGCACGCATGACCTCACCGATCCCAACCGGACGGATGTAGGATTTGGCATCATTCATCCAACCCCGCATCGCGGGATCGAGAGAAGCAAAAAGGTTTTTGACCACCACTTCGCCTTCGCCAGCGGAAGGGATCGGTGATTCATCAAATTGCCAGTTGGAACGGTCTGGGGTTCCGACTGGTCTTGCCGCGAGTTTGATTTGTTTGTTCATATTTGAAGTAGTCCGATTTAGCCAGAAGAAAGACTCTTATTAAGGAAATGAACGCAAAGACACAAAGTTGCAAAGATCTTTGATGTGGTCTGATCCTAAAAACCTTCGCGACTTTGCGTTCATGATTGCTACACCACTATGTTGACGATTCGCCCCGGCACCACAATCACCTTGCGGGCAGGTTTCCCGTCCATCCATTGCTGTACCACTTCATTGGCCATCACTTCTGCCTCCACATCGTCTTTGGACGCATCTGCAGCCACTGACACACGTACCCGCACCTTGCCATTGACCTGGACCGGGTATTCGATTTTATCTTCCGCCAAATATTCTTCTTTCCACTGCGGATAGGCGGCAGTCAGAATAGAATTCGAATGGCCCATTTTCTCCCACATTTCTTCACAAAAATGTGGCGCGAAAGGGGACAAAATGATCAAAAAGTCGGTCAGAATCTCGCGTTTGTGGCACTTCAATTTGCCCAACTCTTTGGCCAATACCATAAAGGCAGGCACACAGGTATTAAAGGCAAAACGATCAATGCCTTCCTCTACCTTTTTGATGGCCTGATGTAAGGCTTTCAACTCTTCCGGGCTGGCTTTTTCATCCGTCACCAACCATTCTTCATTGTCGCCCACAAACAAATTGTAAGTACGGCGCATGAACTGGAAGACCCCGGTGATGCCGTCCATGTTCCAGGGTTTGGCTACCTCGATCGGTCCCAGAAACATTTCATACAAACGCAAAGTATCAGCACCATACTCCTGACATACATCCGCCGGATCGACGGTATTATAGTATGATTTAGACATTTTCTGAACCTCAGAGACAGTTTTAAACTCGCCTTCTGCATTGGTCTTGAAAACGCCGGCGTCGTCGCGAGTCCATTTTTTGTAAGATTCAATGTCCATCACGCCATTGCGAACGAAATTGACATTGGTATGAATCTGAGAATAGTTTTTCACCTCAGACTTCTCCACTAAGTCTGCCGATACAAATTCATTGGTCTCCTGATGGCGGTACATCAATTGGGAGACACCTTGAATCATCCCTTGATTGACCAGGCGCTTGAAGGGTTCTTCAACCGAGACTTCGCCCATATCATACAAAAACTTGGTCCAGAAACGGGAATACATCAAATGTCCAACCGCGTGCTCGGTTCCACCGACATACAAATCCACCGGTAACCAATAATCCAACAATTTGCGCTCAGCAATGGCTTCGGCATTTTTCGCATCAGGATAGCGCATGAAGTACCAGCTCGAACCCGCCAAACCGGGCATGGTGTTCAAATCTCGTACGCTACCGTCCGGCAAATTCTTCCATGCATCGGCGCGTCCCAAAGGCGGTTCGCCCGTCGCTGAGGGTTTATACTCATCCACTTCCGGCAAGACCAAAGGCAAATCAGCTTCGTCCATTGCCTGTGCAATGCCATCTTTGTAGACAATCGGGGTTGGCTCCCCCCAATAACGCTGACGCGACCAGATCACATCCCGCTGTCGATAGGTAACTTCTTTTTTTCCGATGCCCATTTCCTCCAAACGATCCAACATCGCACCAATCGCCTCAGAAGCTTTCATCCCATTCAAAAAGTCTGAATTGACCATGATGCCATCTTTGGAAGTGTAGGCTTCCTGAGAAATGTCTCCCCCGGAAATCACCTCAATGATGTCAATGCCGAATTTGTGGGCAAACTCATAATCCCGATCATCGTGCGCCGGAACCGCCATAATGGCACCAGTTCCATAGGTGATCACCACATAATCAGCGATCCAGATCGGCAATTTGGTGCCATTCATCGGATGAATGGCATGTCCGCCGGTGAAGACACCGGTTTTGGTGGTATCGGCCATCCGGTCTACTTCGGATCGATTGCCGGCCCATTCAACATATTTGTCCACTTCTGCTTGTTGGGCTTCAGTGGTGATTTTTTCAACCAAAGGATGCTCAGGGGCTAATACCATAAAGGTGTTGCCGTATAAAGTATCAGGGCGGGTGGTAAAGACTTCTATTTTGTCTTCAACGCCATCCACATCATAGACGATACTGCCCCCTTCAGAGCGTCCGATCCAATTGCTCTGCATGCTCTTCATCGCATCTGACCAATCCAGATCGTCCAATGCATACAACAAACGATCAGCATAAGCGGTGATACGCAACATCCATTGCCGCATTTTCTTGCGTTCAACCGGGAAGCCGCCGCGCTCAGATTTTCCATCTTTGATCTCCTCATTGGCTAAAACGGTGCCCAGGCCCTCACACCAATTGACCGTTGCATAATCCAGATAGGCCAAACGGTAGTTCATCAAAATATCCGCTTGCGCCTGTGCATTCATCTCGGACCATTCAGTCGCGCTGAAGACATCTTTTTGTCCGGTAGCAGCAATCACACTGGCATTGCCTTCAGCGGCAAAGATTTCTGCCAACTCCGCGATGGGGCGGGCTTTCTCAATGGATTTGTCGTACCAGTGCTTGAACAATTTGATGAAAATCCACTGGGTCCATTTGTAGTAGTCCGGATCAGCGGTTGACAATAAAGCATCCGGATCATAATGGAATCCCAATACCTCCATTTGCTCCAAATAGCGGCTAATGTTCTTTTGTGTGGTTTCAGCCGGATGGATTCCGGTCTTGATGGCATACTGCTCAGCCGGCAAGCCAAAAGAGTCAAAGCCCATCGGATGCAGTACATTGAATCCTTTCAGGCGTTTGAAGCGACTGATGATATCCGTGGCGATGTAGCCGAGCGGATGGCCGACATGCAGTCCTGCTCCGGATGGATAGGGAAACATGTCCAGGGCATAATACTTGGGTTTGTCTGAATGCTTGTCAGCGACAAAGGTGCGTTGGTCCTTCCAACGTTGTTGCCATTTTTTCTCAATGGCCTGAAAATCATAAGTACCCATGGGGATAAGATGATGAGAAATCGATCAATGTACTGCCACAAAATATGGCTGCGAAGTTACTGGAAATTGATGGCGATGCCAATCGGGAAGGAAGAGAAATTGATGGCCAGAGGGCGGCCAGAGGATCAGGATAGCAATTCCGGGCCGCATAGGAGAGTGTCCAGGCCGAAAGAAGCGATTGAATGTGAATTGCGATGAATCATTTTTTCCTGAAAAGAATACGGTTCTTTACGAAAAATAGAGATATTGGTTCCCAATAAAAAAATGTTCGTCTGCAGGTTACGTTTTTCTCCTGCGATGATACCAATCATATGAACAGGAATCGAATGACAGATGAAGTGCTGATTGAGGCGATCCAAAAGGGCGGAAAAGCCTGTGATCAAGCGCTTGCGTATCTGTATCGAACCCATATGGAAAAGGTCATTCCTTTCATCATGGCTCGAAATGGCAGTGAAGAAGAAGCGAAAGATGTTTTCCAGGATGCATTGGTGAGTTTGCTGATGAGCATACGTAAGGGATCTTTTGAGGGAAAAAGCAGTTTGCAGACTTTCCTCTTTGCCATCAGCAAAAACCTTTGGTACCGGCGTTTTAACCGGAACCAGTTATCTGAAAATTATAAGGCAAATCATGTAGAGGAAACAGTGGAACAAAGCACACCATTCGTCTCTCTCATGGATCAGGACCAGCAAAAGACGCTGGAACAACTCCTGGCTCAGCTCAAACCCAAATGTCGGGAAGTGCTGAACCTTTGGGCCCAAAAGTATTCGATGAAGGAAATCGCTGCCCAACTCGGATACTCTGGCGAGCAAGTCGCCAGAAACAAAAAGACGGCTTGTTTGAAAGAGTTGAAAGAACTGGTCCGCACCAATCCTGAAATCAGGGCCTTGGTGCAGGAGATGCGTATGCAAGATTAATGTCGTGCCTTGCGAGACTGGCAAAGTAACAAGTTGTGTTTGAACAAATAGAGGCGTATCTGGCTGGGGAGTTAACCGCTGATGAAAAAACTGCATTTGAACACCAATTGCAGACTGATCCCCAACTGGCCGAAGAGGTCGCTTTGCAACGCGATACGCATCAGCTTCTGGACCTGTATCAGCAAGTTTCTTATAAAGAGAAACTCAAAGTCATTGATGCCGAATTACAGGCAACTCCTGCGGCTCCCAAAGTGGTCCCGCTCTTCCAAAGACGTGGATTCCAACTGGCTGCCGCAGCGGTGATGATATTGGTTGTAGCCGCTTTCCTGCTTGGCAGGGGCGGAAAAAGTGCCAATCAGATTGCACAAGAAGCTTTTTCCCCATACCCCAACCTCATGACTCTGAAAGGAGAATCGAACTTGGATTCCATCATGAGTCTTGGCCTGACAGCATATTCGGTTGCCAGCTATCCAACTGCCATTGAAGAGCTGCGGCTGGTCGTGAGCCAACAAAATGACAATACGGATGCAGTATTTTATCTTGGGCTGTCTTTGCTCTCAGACAAGCAGTTTACGGCAGCGATACAACACCTTGCCCCATTGAAAGGGGACGCAAAGTATGGGCAGACGGCATCCTGGTATCTGGCGCTGGCATATTTATTTGACGAGAATGTTGATCAGGGGGAAAACACCCTGAAGGAAATTGTTGCTACCCCTTCGCATGCTTATAAAGATAAGGCAAGTGGGATACTGGAAAAGCTGTAGCGCCACAATACTTGTGGCTCGGAACAAGAAGACCATCAATAGATGACGCCAATACAGAGACGGCAAGTATGACCGTCTCTACTGCATCG
>JBCBZF010001246.1:0-1852 GCA_039815525.1 Bacteroidota bacterium
ATCATCAAATTCATTGGGGGGCGTATCGAAGACGGTGACTTTTAGCGCCTTTTCTCCTTCCATGACATCTGCGGGATTATTGAGAGAGTCAGAGATAAAGAAAATGCCATAGGCCTGGCCGCCAAAAAACCAGTCTGCCGCAGAAAAGTCTCCGGCGATGGCATTCTCAAATCCGCCATTGGGATTGATCTGGGCCATTGAAGCCAAAGAACACAGCATCAGGCCTGTAAACAGGGAGTAGAAAGTTTTTTTCATGGAAAAATAAGGTTAAGGTTTAGCTCACTACCTGATCATAAGATCGGTAGCATGAGGGGAGGATATGTTGGTAAGAGGCTTAGCGGATCAAAATGCTCCTTTGGACACTGGACCCATCCCGCATCTGAATGCGAAGGGAGTAGATGCCTGCGGGAAGCAAAGAAACATCAAGTTGCTGTTGTGGGGACTGATCAAGATCCCGGGAAAGAACCCTTGCCCCCATCATATTCAGAACGGAAAGATGCTGGCCCATGCGTTGGCCCGTAAAGTGAAGGTAAATTGCATCAGAGGCAGGCGAGGGAAAGATCAAAATATCATCAGCTTCCAGCTCTGATTCGATGCTCACCGGACCGCCATTGAGTGTGTCTCTGATCGCAAAATAAGCTGGTTTCGGCTGATAGCTTGCGTCAAAGATGAGTGCTTTTCCCCGTTGATTGTTGGTAAAGTTGGGAATCCAGGAGTAGGCATCGGTAAAACCCCACATCATAAAACTCGTGCAAAAGCTTCGTTTCAGACAAATTGACAATAAGCGACCATAATTTGCGGCTTGCAGGTCATCAAACAGCGGGTTGGCAAACTGGCTGCTGGGAATGGAGATATCTATTTCTGTGAAGTTGACCAACAATCCGAGGTCATTGCCAAAGCGATCCATATTCTGTTCAATGCTTCCCTGATTGAAGCCATTTACCCAAAAATGTCCCTGCATCCCAAAGCCATCAATGGGAATGCCATTTTGCTGCATTTGCTGGATAAGGTTATAAATGATCGTAGATTTGGTATTGACCTCTTCCGCGCTGTAATCATTGTAAAACAGCAGCGCACTGCTGTCGGCCCGATGTGCATAGACGAAGGCTGAATCGATGTAATCCGGCCCGATGACATTGTACCAGATGGTGCGGCGATAATTATCTGGCTCATCGGTGTCTATTGCTTCATTGAGGACATCCCATTCGTCAATTTTCCCTTTAAAATGACTGACATAGGTGGTAATGTGATTTTCCATAATCCCGAGCAATGAATCCCGGGTAAAAGTGCCTCCAGTCAGCCAGGAAGGCAGCTGGTTGTGCCAAAGCAAGGTATGGCCCCGCACCTTCATATTATTGGCCTCAGCAAAATCGATCAGTGCATCCGCCTGGGCAAAATTGAAGACACCCTGCTGTGGTTGAATTGCATCAAACTTCATAGCGTTTTCAGCCACCAGCATATTGTACTCACCCTTAAGCGTCTCAACATAAGGGTGGGTAGCCGCAAGATTAAAGAAAACACCATTGACGGCAGCTCCGATATTGATGCCACGCTGGTCCGCATAATCTCTTAAACCCGTTTGACCGGATAGGCTAAAAGCCGAGATGAAAAAGACGAAGGCGAGAGAGAATAGTTTACGCATAAAACAGGTACAGCTAAAGAATGGAAAAAGCACAAAGGCTTGAGACGATATACGAAAAATATTTCGCATTCGGACAATAAAAGATGTTCCGTAATGAGCTGCTTGTCAGTATCGTAAGGAATGCGGTTTCGCAGTAGTAGCAGGCAAAACGGATCTTATGGTCAATATGACCACAATATAGATTTTTCCCAAAATATTCCAAAGCTGAAG
>JBCBZF010000353.1:0-6467 GCA_039815525.1 Bacteroidota bacterium
CGATTGCCACCGTCACTGCGCACGCCTTGAAGACGACGAGCCTGGCGCACGGGAACCGTAAAAATGGACCACCAATGCTTTGCCAGCTGGTAGTTCAATGGTTTGAAAATCAGGTCCAAGGTCAAAAGCCTCATCTACAATCATACCAGCTGCGATGTCCACAGTTTGCGCCTCTGCATCACGGCTGAAAATCAAACCAGAGGGTGGGCCTCCCATTTCAATGTTCTTTTCCTGTGCCCCCATGAATACTTTTGGCAAACTCTCTCCATAGAAGGATGTAATGTCCGCTTCATTGATCACTTTTCTCGCCGCCACATACGTTCGGGCCGGCATATCTACCTGCTCAACCAACATTCCATCAAAGGTCCAGTCTTTCACCTGCGTTTCGACTAAGGCTTTCAGCTTACCAAGGCCTTTGTCATAATCAGAAGCCAACTGACTTTCCATGCCGATTAAAGCCATCATGACATTTTCCGGGAAAGGGGTCTCGGTGGCAAATCCCCAGGTAACTTTGCTTTTGCCACCTTCATCCGGTTCGACTGTCAAAAAAGCATCAGCCTGAGATTCAAATGGAGCAAGAAAGCGCAATTGGGTTTCTACCCGCTTCATGTCTTCCACTGCAACCAATTCCTGTTCCCCGATTCCAATGTCATCATTGCCTTCCCAATGCGAAATGGAGCCAACTTCACCCTCTTTCCCCGAATAGGTGCGTTTCATATTGGGGTCCAGTTCCGCCCAGGGGGACCAGTTCCACTGGTTTTTCATGGAAACCAAATGCGGAAAAATGTTCTCAGCTGAAGCCTCAATCGTCGTACTTCTCTCCATCCGGATTTCCTTGGGTCCTAAAAGTCCATATAGGGTGGCAACCAGGACCAATCCGATCACCACATAGAGGATACCTTTTAAAATTTTCATTTGTGGTTCTTTAATGTGTGTTGTCGATAGAAGGTAAAAGTTCTTTTTGTTGAGAGCTCATCTTCAACAATCAGTCACTTTTGTTCAACAAAGGTGTCGAAAATTTAGTAAAAATGCTAATAAAATTTGCATTATGCGAATGAAATGATCTCGAATGCTCATACGTGTAATGCGCAGATACGCTCTCCTCTCTTGTCTTGGGTGAGGCGAGCATCATTTTTGCCTCAACAGATATTTTCCCGCCTGATGCTTTTCCTCTGTTGAATGCCGATAGGATTGGAAAAGGAAATCTCTATCTTTCGTTTTTCCAATTACTGATCCAACACTTTCATGCTTCTCCTCGGCTATGACATCGGCAGCTCATCCGTTAAAGCGTCCATTGTAGACGGGGCGGATGGTTCTTTACAAGCCTCTGCCTTTTTCCCAAAACAGGAAATGCCCATGATTGCCCATCAGGCAGGCTGGGCGGAACAACCACCGATGGATTGGTGGCAGGCTCTGAAAGATGCGACCGCCGCAGTTATCCAGGAAGTAGATGCCCAGTCTATCGGCGCAATCGGCATTTCGTATCAGATGCACGGATTGGTCTTGGTGGACAAGAAACTGGAAGTGCTCAGGCCTTCCATCATTTGGTGCGACAGTCGCGCCGTACCTTTCGGTGAGGCAGCTTTCGAAGCAATGGGTGCTGATTTTTGCCTTCAACATCTGCTCAACTCACCGGGTAATTTCACGGCGGGGAAACTGGCCTGGGTCAAAGAGCATGAACCGGCGCTTTTTGCAACTATCCACAAGCTCATGCTGCCCGGAGATTATATTGCCCTGAAATTAACAGGAGAAGCACGTACCACGATATCCGGATTGTCGGAAGGCATTTTCTGGGACTTTCAGCGCAATGCTGTTTCGCAGGAATTGATGGACTACTTTGGCTTTTCAATGGATCTAATCCCTGACATAACGCCTACTTTTGGAGATCAGGGACATATCTCTGCAGCTGCGGCTGAAGAACTTGGCTTACCTGCTGGCATTCCCGTGGCTTACCGGGCTGGTGATCAGCCCAATAATGCGCTATCTCTCAATGTGCTCGAACCGGGAGAAATTGCTGCTACCGCAGGCACGTCTGGCGTTGTTTACGGTGTCAGCGAGCAAGTTCGCTTTGATCCCCAATCACGGGTCAATTCTTTTGCCCATGTCAATCATACCACTGAACAAAATCGCCTGGGGGTTTTACTCTGTGTCAATGGAACAGGCATTCTCAATAGTTGGCTCAAACACAATGTCGGTTCCGATCAGCTTGATTATGTGGAGATGAATGCGTTGGCGGAAAATGTGCCCATTGGTTCCGATGGTCTCAATGTACTGCCTTTCGGCAATGGAGCAGAGCGGCCGCTGGCCAATCGGAATCTGGGCGCTCAGGTCAACAATCTCAATTTCAATCGCCACAGTCAGGGCCATTTATTGCGCGCTGCGCAGGAGGGGATTGTGTTTGCGCTGCACTATGGCATGGAAATCATGGGCAAAATGGGCATACAACCCAAAGTGATCCGCGCTGGCAAAGCCAATATGTTTCTCAGCCCGATTTTTCGGGATACCCTGGCCGGGATCAGTGGCGCCCCGATCGAATTGTACAATACCGATGGTGCCCAGGGCGCCGCACGCGCCGCGGGCTTTGGAGCAGGATATTACAGCAGCCTGACGGAAGCATTCGCAGGACTTCGTAAATTGGCAGAAGTTGAACCGGACCTTCGCCAGAAAGCAGCCTATGAAGAAGCATATGGAAACTGGCAAACGGCCCTCGAAAAAGCCCTGCAATGATCATCCGCATGAATGTTTTGAAAATCCTCATAGGTGCCTTGCTGATTGGCCTGGCCGGATGTGGGGAAAATGTTCCGCCAGAAACGCCTTCTCAGCGTCAGGAAGGCCTCGACCTGAGTCGAACCAATGCACGAAAAAACACACCTTCGCGCATTGCCGATCATGAGTCAACCGATCCAACAGAGAAACCGAAGCTTTTACCTTCCACCTCAGACGTGATTACAAAACTGCCGGAAAATGTAGACATTCCTGCCAATATGGTATTTGTACCAGGCGGAGAACTGATGCAGGGATCTGCGGAAGGACTGCCACGTGAACAGCCGGTGATCGCCCGAATGGTGAAGGCATTTTTCATGGATCAGCATCCCGTTACAGTCAAGCAGTTTCGGACATTTGTGAGAGCGACCGGATATCAAACCCAATCTGAGGGTTTTGGAGATTCTGGTGTTTTTGATCTCAGTTTGGGTCAGTGGGTTCTGAGGGAGACGGCACATTGGGCATACCCGCTCGGGACAGATCAAGCCAAAGCAGAAGACAATCATCCCGTTACCCAAATCTCCTGGAACGATGCGCAGGCCTATGCAAAATGGGCTGGCAAACGTCTTCCCACTGAAGCAGAATGGGAACATGCCGCCCGCAATGGCCGCAATCAGCGGGATTTGTATGGCTGGGGCAATGAGATTCAGAAAGCAAAAATATACCGCGCCAATATTTGGCAGGGAACATTCCCGGCGGTCAATACGGGGGAAGATGGCTATCTCTATACCTCACCGGTGGGCCAATTTGACAATCAGAATGCGCTCGGCCTCATCGACATGAGCGGCAATGTCTGGGAATGGTGTCAGGATTGGTACCAGTCTTATGATTCAAACGAACCAGAACGCGTTCAGACTGCAGAGCCTGAACGCGTCATGCGAGGTGGATCTTTCATGTGTGATCCCAGCTATTGCTGGGGCTATCGGGTGTCCGGACGCTCCGGTTCTACACCGGAAACGGGTTTATTTCACGTTGGCTTTCGCTGCGTAAAAGACCTTTGATTCTGGTAACTGTCCCTAATTCTTCCGAATGCGGAACGAACGGACTGATTCTGGTCCAGAAACTGTCAAAATGTACCATCCCGGTATGAGCCCCCCAAGGTCAAGCTCTTTTTCCCCTTCGCCAGCGCGCATATCCACCTCTTCGGAAACTGTGCGGCCCATCAGGTCAAATACCTGTATCGTCAAATCTGTTTGTGCCTTTTCACCTAACTCAAGCTGAATCAGACCCGAAGTTGGATTGGGATACAGTCGAATATCCTTCGCAACTTCCGGAGCGATGCTTACGGTATTGGTGACGACGATGGTTTGACTTGAGGTAAACACACAGCCATTCCCTTCAACCGTCAGACTTACCTCATAACTGCCCAGACTGCTGAAAACATGGTCAGGATTTTGCTGAGTGGATTGGGTTCCGTCCCCAAAGTCCCACGACCAGGAAGTAGCATTGGCGTTGTTGTCCGTAAACTGAAGGTTGGCGCCAGGCATCACTTGTAAAGCGCTGACAGCAAATGGCGCAACCGGCCCTTCGGCTTTGAGATAGCAACGATAGGCTTCGGCCGCTTCATCGTGGTTTTGGCGAAAGTCAGTCAAATCAGTCCCCCCCAGTATGGCAAATACCAATGTATCTGCTCCATTGGCTGGCAAATCAAATGGACCAGCAGAGATAAAATGCATGATATCTTCTCCCGGACCGGAAATACCGGCGCTGCCATTGGCAGCGTTGGTGGTATTTGACAAAGCCTGAAATTTGCCCTGATTGTCAAACACAAAGGCGCTGGGATTGGTATTGGCAAAGGCATGAAAAAAGCCTGGTGAAAGCAGACTCATGCCATAATAATTCGGATTGCTACCGCTTTTGTCCCAGGCATAGACAAAGCGATCGCTGAGGTCAAAATCACAGGCATTCTGGTTGACAAAGCCCGTTCCAATCATGTCCCAATCTGCAAACAGGCCAGCATAGAACCCACTCTGGGGAAGGGCTTGATCGTTTTGGACAATGTATTGAAACAACACAAAATCATCACCATTCCAGGCATAGGTATTCTGGGTGATACTCAAGCCGTAGGGCAGAGAAGCGAAGCCATCATCAAATACGGTGCTTGCCTCAAAATCTGCCAAAAAGGGGGTATTACTCTCCCGAACAGGATTGACGACCCGAAAATCGTTGTCGCGGGAGTTGTTGTTTTCATTTCGGATCCGATCTGAAACTGCCAATACAGAATTTCCGATCAAAAAGCCGCCTTCAAAAAGCGCATTCCCACTGTTTTGGTAATCAGCTCCCAGGCCAGATTGATTGGTTAGAAAATCTTCAAATCCAAAATTGCCCCGACTGTTGATGGTGGTATGGAAATCGTTTTGCGCCACATTGATCCAGGAAGGATTCAACAGGATCTGAATGTATTCTTCATCCAGATAACTTTGGCTGGCATCCTCATACACCAATCGGATGTCAAGTTTGTAGTCCAGTGGCATATTGGAAGCAAATGCCATCTGAAAAGTCTGTTGAGACTGTATACTCTGCAATGTTCCCAATTGTCCGACGGGAAGATCACTGTTCAACATTTCTGCATAAACAGCATGTTCAGCGGGAATTTCTACACGAATATTGAGATTATTGGTGGGATCAAGATAGTTGATAAAGTCTCCTGTCAATACGGCGGTATCACCTGCCGCATTGATATTTTCTCCATTCAAATTGTTGAGGCTAAAACGAT
Source organism: Bacteroidota bacterium (assembly GCA_039815525.1). Lineage (GTDB taxonomy): Bacteria > Bacteroidota > Bacteroidia > J057 > J057 > JBCAWW01. Next base: position 5,480 of record JBCBZF010000353.1, read on the forward strand.
TTTCAAGGCGAATGGAGGGTGAGGCCGGATCCGTGAGGGCGCGAAAGAGATTGACGCGTCCACTGCCAAGCTTGCTGATTTTATCAGGATTGACATCATAAATATCGTCAGTGGTAACCCGTACCCGCTGTGCGGCCTGATAAGGTGTCAGCTGCGGGAAGTAAGACAGCGTTAGAGCCACGGCACCTGCGGCAACAGGGGAAGCGGAAGAAGTGCCACTCCAGGCCAGGTTTCCACCAGAATTTAATGGCCCGATAATTTCGTGTCCCGGCGCGCTGACATCTACTGAATAGTTGTAGGTAGAATTGCAGCAGAGGGTATCGGTATAAGAAGAATTGGCGACCGAAATGACTTTTTCAAATGAAGCCGGGAAAAAGGTTTCGTCCAGCATGCTGTTGCCACAGGCAGCAATCACCGCCACATCATTGATGGTGGTGGCATATTCGATGACATCTTCGCCAAATTTGCTGCGAACACCGCTTCCCCAGGAGCAATTGACGATTTGGCAACCCTGGTCCACCGCATAGACGATTCCCTGATAGCCATTGGTAATGAGCCCAATCAGATCATCGGGAGAGGCTTTGATCGGCAGATAGCTGCAATTAAAGCAAACCCCGGCTGCGGAGCGGCCATTGTCGGCTTCCGCGGCAAAGGCTCCGGTAACCCCGGTTCCATGCCCCCCTGGTCCGGCCACATTGTCGCCTGGTCCACCAAAAGTATTGCCACTCAGGTCCCAGCCACGCCAATTGTCAACGTAGCCATCATTGTCATTGTCTATTCCATCGATCGGATCGTCCAGATTGTGTTTCAGGGTTTCAATCAAATCCGGATGGTCATAGTGAACTCCTGTATCAACTACACCGATGACCACTGTGGAGTCGTTGCGTTGCAGGTCCCAGGCCTCCCGGGCCATGATCTGGTTGAGGTGCCACATCCCCGCCTGACCACCAGTGGTATCTGCCTGGGGATCATTTGGTTGGTACATGAC
>JBCBZF010000394.1:0-6105 GCA_039815525.1 Bacteroidota bacterium
AAAAACCTACCACTACTCTGCGTACTCTTACTATTTGCTGCCTGCCAACAGGCCCCACCAGTCAGCCAGTCTGGGTCGCCAATCCTAAAGGGCCCTCAGGAACGCTTTCCGGAATTGTTTGCCAAAGTACAATTGGCCAAGCCTTTTCCAGATGGGAAAACCTTTGCTGATTGCACCCCTAAAACGGATGATGCCAGTATTCTGGCTGCCTATCAAGCGGCTAAACAAGCCGGCACCTTCGATGCGAAAAGCTTTGTCGAAACACACTTTGACGTTCCTGTCTCTATTACCAGTACGTTTCAAAGTGATACCAGCCGGAGCATTGAAGCCCACATCGAGGCGCTCTGGCCGGTCTTGACCCGCACCCCCGATGCCAATGATCCGAAGAGTACACTGATCCCTTTACCAGAATCCTACATCGTCCCCGGTGGACGTTTTCGGGAGATTTATTATTGGGACAGCTATTTTACCATGCTGGGCCTCCAACAGTCTCCTTCTGCCAAAGGCATGGTCCGCAAGATGGTCCGCAATTTTGCCCACCTGATTGAAGAGGCCGGTTTTATCCCCAATGGCAACCGTACCTATTATCTCAGTCGATCGCAGCCGCCTTTTTTCTCTCTGATGGTTGGCGTTCTGGCTGAAATGGAGGGAGATGATGTGTGGGCAGAATTTTTACCAGCCCTGGAAAAAGAACATGCTTTCTGGATGGCCGGAGAAAATGATCTGAGTGAAACCAATCCTGCGGCTCAGCACACCGTGTTAATGGACGATGGCAGTGTGCTCAACCGGTATTTTGACAATGGCACTGAACCAAGACCAGAGTCCTATCGCGAAGACGCGCTGCTGGCTGATAGCATGGGACGGGATAAAGTACAACTCTACCGCGACCTGCGATCCGCTTGTGAAAGTGGATGGGACTTTAGTTCACGCTGGTTTGCCGATACCCAGACGCTGGGCAGTATTCGGACCACGGAATTGATCCCGGTTGACCTCAATTGTCTGATGGTCCATCTGGAGCAGCGTCTGGCTCAGGCATGTCAATTAGCCGGAAAGAATGATCAGGCGGGGATTTGGCAAAGCAAGGCTGAAGCCCGGCAGGAAGCCATCCGCACATACTGCTGGGACGATGGTGGTGGATATTATGGAGAGTTCAATTGGGTCAGTAAAAAAATGACGAGTATCCCGTCCATGGCCATGGCCTATCCGCTCTTTTTCAATGTCGCAACCCAGCCGCAAGCAGCCTCAACCGCCAATATTCTGGAAGACGCTTTTCTCAAACCAGGTGGCTTTGTTTCGACACTCAATCACACCGGACAACAATGGGATGCCCCCAATGGATGGGCGCCCTTACAATGGATTGGGATCAAAGGGCTGAGAAATTATGGCTTTGATGAGATTGCAGCGAAAGCCAGCAAAGGCTGGATTGCCATCAACCGGAGGGTTTATAAAAACACCGGCAAGATGATGGAAAAGTACAATGTAGAGGACCTCAACCTGGAAGCGGGAGGAGGAGAATATGAAACCCAGGACGGATTTGGTTGGTCGAATGGTGTGCTGATGCGGCTCCTGGTGGAAGAACAGGAAGGCTGAGACTGGTCTTATAAGGAGAGCGACGAAAACCTCCGCCGGGGAGATACCGGCGGTCCCTTTCGTTTTTCACTCAGCTTCCTCTTTTTCACACTTTAAAATCTCCAGAGGGCGTTGTATATTCGGAATACAAGCTCCACGTTTTCATTCATGCTAACAAGTTCTTATTTACCTCAATCCGGACGTTTTCTGATCTCAGAACCGTTCATGTTTGACCAAAACTTCCAGCGCACGGTGGTCCTGATGGTTGAGCACAACCAGCAAGGCAGCCTGGGCTTCGTGCTCAACCGACAGCTCACCGTCAGCATAGACGAAGTGGTCGAAGACCTCCCCCATATGGGTGCCCCGGTCTTCATTGGTGGGCCAGTCGAGCAAAGTACGCTACATTTTGTCCATCGCATCGGCAGCCAGATCACCCACAGCAAAGAGATTGCAGAAGGCGTCTACTGGGGCGGGGATTTTGATCAATTGAAAAACATGTTGCTGAATGGGCAGGTCATGGATGATGAAGTGCTCTTCTTCGTCGGCTATTCTGGTTGGGGGCCAGGACAATTGGAAGCTGAACTAGAACGAAAATCATGGATTGTGGCCCCTGAAAATCCCACCTTTATCTTCCGGGAAGATTATGAAGATATGTGGCGGGAAGTATTGCGTAGCATGGGCAAAAAGTATGAAGTCATCTCCAACTATCCGGTTGATCCGAGATTGAATTGAGGAGCGTGGTCTGAGGGGCGAGGTGCGGGTAAATCAGGTCCATCTCTGTTTCCTATTGAACATTTATACAAGACTTTTGCCTCGCTCCCCGTTCCTCTTATCTCGCCCCCATAAGAAATCCCGGCGCCTGTCGGCAACCGGGATCCTTTGAGACCGCCAATTCAAGAACCCCTTAGCGGAATCGAAACACGATCTTGTCTCCGCTGATACCAACGGATTTCGGTAGCAAACTGCTCAGATCATATCCCGATTGATTGTATTGACTCACGTACTCAGGCAGTTTTTGCATCTGTCCATGAATCTGGTCTGCGACCATCTTACGCAACTGGGTTGAATTCATGTATTTGAGAATTTCTGCCTCAATTTTTGGACGTACTTTTTTAAACACCCACTGCTCTACCCCATCTGGTACCAATTTCAGATCCAACCAGGCATGAAACTTTACGCCAGTAGCCTGATAGCTGATACTTGGTTTGCCATTGGTCGTGGTATAACTGACCAGTTTGAAGTCTACATCAATGCGGGCATTTTGGATATCTGCATCGGCCATGATGTTGTCTTGCGCGCCACCATCTCCGGGCTTGCCGGCACAACGACGGCAGTAACGCTTGATTTCTTTTCCACCTTCTTCAAAAATGACTGAGAGACGACTGGAAGTTCCCCCCAAAGACTTGAGGTTGATGATGTCTGACTCCATGTTGTTGATGAAAGAGCGGCGATAAGTAGCCAGGGCTTTCACTTTGGAGGTTTGGACTTCGAGATACGGAATGGAGAAATTCATTTTCCGGCTGCCAAACTGAATGAAAGAACCATCGGGCAAAGCCTTTCCATCCCGGTCATAGCCATCCAGGCGAATTTTTACCTTATTCATCTGTGAGTTCACCAAATTGACCACGCGGTTGACGGGAATTTTGATGTCAGGAATAACCGGGAACATGGTCGGACCACCAAAGGGGATGCTGCTGTGCTTGATCAGTGAGCGGTTATTTTTGACTTCAAATCCAAAATTACCACTGCCTTTCCGCACGCCTTTGGGAACCGCTACCAGAGAGCCAAGCACACCATTATTGGTTCGTTTGCCGATGAAGACGAAGGCTGCCGCAGGCTGCTGCCCTTTGCTAAAATCCTTCTCTGTAAACATCACCACCGCATCACCAAACTGGCGGAAATAGTATCGAAAGCCTTTGTTGTCATCGAATGCGCCATCGAGATCTTTGATCCCAACCTGGGTAAAACCGGGCTTCTTTTTGCGTGGCAGAATGTTCTTGATTTTCTGGATCGAAGTAACTTTAAAGCTCGTACTGGGAAAACCGCCGGTCTGGGCCATGCGCTGCATGCTTCCGTTGGGATTGACCTTGACCGTCAGGCTGCCAGTGGTGGTTTTGCCACCTTTGGGTACTGCCCAGTATTTTCCCTTAATGGTGCCTCCGGTACGAATGCCTTCAAATACGTGTGCATAATCTTTACCTGGATGTTCGGCAAACCAATACACTCTTTTGCCTACTTCTGTAACATAGTACGCTCCGCCATCATTGCCAGCAAAAACTTTGGCCAATGGAGACTTATTGGAGGTATTGGCTTTGATGCCACCAATGCTATTTCCATTGGTCCGGGTCTGAGCAGAAAGCTGTGTTGCAAGGGCCAGGAACAAAATGAGCATGGCAAGAACGAGATTTTTAGGTGTCTGTTTCATCAGAAATTCGGTTCGTTTCATGGATAAAAATGTTTGTTGTAAATCTTTATCCCATGAGTCGAATCCCATCATGGCTCAATCAACACTTCCCCAAAATTCGCAGGAAGAAACACAGCTTTTTGACCAGATTCAGCGTATTTTCAAAGAAAAAAAACTGATGCAGCGCATTCTTCTTTTTGCTTTTTCTCTGCTTTTTCTCCTCCCCTACCTCCACGCACAGAACACACTTCAGCTGACAGCAAACTTCAAAAGTTGTCAGTCTGATTCCCTGTACCTATTTGTTCCGGATGGTAGTGTCATGCGACCGCAAGTGGCCATTCCGGTCAAAAAAGACAGTGGTCAGGCATTGCTTTCAGCTGAGATTAAAGGCCTGCCTGATGGTTTTTATTACCTCGGTGGGGGGCAGCAAAACAATACCTTCATTTTTTATATGGAAGGGAATGAGCGCCTGGCGATCAATGGACAGTGTAAAAATTTATCACGCGCAGCAGTAAAAAGCAGTGGAAAGAATCACCTTTATCAATCAGTCCAAAACCAAATCAATCAGCATCAGCAAAGCTTCAGCAAGCTGCTCACCAGTTACCAGCGGAGCAAGCGCAAGCCTGCTGAGCAGGAAAGCATCGTCCAATCCATGGCCGAACATGATCAGCGCCAATTGCAATTTCTGGACTCTATTGGACAGATCCATCCGCTGATGAAGCAATTGGTTGGCCTCCATACCTACCTCAGTTTTCAGAATCAGGCTGCTGAAGGAGAAAATGAAGCCCAGTATTTTGCCAGGAACTTTTTCCACCACCTGGATCTAAGCGACCCAAAACTTGGCCGAATCCCCCATTTTTTTGGCCGGGTCGCCAGCTATAGCCAGACGCTTAGTAAAGTGGGGCTTTCTTCTGCTCTTCAACGCGAATATGCCTCAGGATTTCTCAAGCAAATTCCTGCCAACACTTTGGCCCATGAAGCCGCTTCCCTGGGCATTGCTGCTGGTTTTCAGCAGGGTGATGAAACCGCCTTTGTCCAGTTTACCGAGGCCTATATCCAGCAATATGCAGACAAAAACCCGGCAGCAGTACAATCTCTGGGAAGCATCATGGAACGCGCCAAGTCAAATATGATTGGTGCAGAAGCACAAGAAATTCGCCTTCCCAATTTGGAAGGCGATACCCTCCAATTGAGCGATCTGAGAGGAAAATATGTACTGATAGATTTCTGGGCCAGTTGGTGTGGGCCTTGCCGACGGGAAAATCCCAATGTGAAACGGGTCTACGAAAATTATAAAGACAAAGGATTTGAAATTCTGGGTGTCAGCCTGGACAACAATCATTCTGCCTGGGAAAAGGCAGTGGTTGCGGATGGTCTGCAATGGCTACATGTAAGTGATTTGAAGCGGTTTCGTTCTGCTGCTGCACAGGCTTATGGCGTGCCATCCATCCCCCATACAGTCCTGATTGATCCTGACGGCAAAATCATTGCCCGCAGGCTGCGGGGTGCAACGCTGGAACAAAAACTGGCTGACTTGCTGGGGGATTAAGTCAAACATGAAAAAAATGTTGCCAGGTGTCGTCACCATCATATTGGGACAACACCTGACGGATGTTTGTTCGTGTTGGATCTGGTTTTGTGAGAGGCTGTTTCGAATCAGGCGACGGAGACTTCTTCCGGCAGTTTGACGCTGTAAATAATCTTTCGAACCGTATCAAACTGCAGATAAGGAAATTCTTCCAAAACCGCATCAATAGCGTCAGCAGACCGTAGTCCACTTTCTCGAAAATTTAGATACTTACGTTTGATCTGAAAATCACGCAACACCTTCTGGTTCAGCAAATTGAGATCAAGGAGCTTTGAATACAGCTCATCAGGAACTATTTGACAAATGGGATTACTCATAGCTCATCCTTTAAAGACATAGACATTAAAGGTAGCTGTTCACCATATGCTGAAGTTTAGCGTGTTAAGGGTTAAAGATTGAAGCCGACAGTCGCGACAACCTGGTTTCTCTGGGTTTCAGGGACAGCTGTTGGAACAAAGCGGTCAGTTTACGGACCGAAAGGAATTGGAGCACTTTATGTTCAGAGGCGACCACGTGTTAGAGTCGAACCTCAAATGAGCGGTGG
>JBCBZF010000239.1:0-7564 GCA_039815525.1 Bacteroidota bacterium
AGAAAATTGAAGCCGATGAAAAGCAGGCTGAAGATGGGGACTTGCTTCTTCACCTTCTTGTAAGTCGGGTGCAAAGATATGGCGGGCCGCTACGGTTTGGCTTTGCATAATTTACTGTTTGCTGGCCCGATAGATTTCCCGAAAGCCGTAGGCCGAAAGAGACCAGGTCGCAATCAGGGCCACAAACCATAGAACCGTACCAGCCTGTTGACCAAGTGTCTCGGTAAAGAGGTCAAAACCGAAGAAATGCTTCGCCTGCATATGTAAATGACCAACTGCCATGATGACAAAGCCCCAAGCCAAAAACTGCATCCCTCTGCCAAAGGTGCCGCCTTTCAGGGAACTGGCTACCCTGAAACTAAAATAGACACAGACCAGGAGAAAAGGGAGTTCCAGAATGCCAAACAGGCTGCTAAGCTGCATTCCTGTGTGATCCTGGGCCAAAGCAAAAAGTGGAAAGAATAACAAGACAAGCCCGAATAGAATGCCCCGGGCGTAAACAGGGAACTTCATAGTGTATCGTATTGCGTATATACTGCCCTATTTGAAAAATACAATGATTCACGCAATTCCCCAATTTTATCCTTTCCTTTTTGTCGCTTTGGGACGGTCCTTCAACCGATACACAAACTTCAAACCGGACCACTTTTCATCCACTGCACAAACTTTCACATCCACGAGCCCGATTGCCAAGCCTTTTTCCCGAATGATTTCTCTATTCAGGTCAGTCTCCATTTTGGCTGATTTTTTTGGCCAGGATAACCAAAGGATTCCATCCATCTTTAGCAATTCCTTTAACTCCGCTAAGTCCTGGATAAAATCGGTTTCCCGTTGATAAAAAGCATGTACGAAATCACATTGTCCTGCCTCAGCTTGTTCTGTCCACTGAGCAGCTTCCGGTAGCTGCCCCAGTGATTCATTGTATGAGACAGGGGCAAAGCGCTGGTGCATCATCATTCCGGCTTTGATCCCAAGCTTTTTGAGAAGAGGTGTAGAAGAATATCCGGCTGGCATGTGATGAATTTAGGCTTTCTTTTTAACTTCCCATCAATGAAAATAAAGATCCTTTCACTCATTGGGGGCTTAATCATCCTAAGTTTCTTCGGCTGCCAATCATTTGTGTCTGAAAATACGGCAGATTTGGTTCTCCACAATACTCACATCTACACCATTAATCAATCCCAGCCCACAGCTGAGGCAGTGGCTGTCTCTGATGGGAAAATCCTCTGGGTTGGAGACAATGAAGGCGCAAAAAAGTGGATGGGGGAAAAGACCGAAGTTTTGGACCTCAATGGGAAAATTGTGGTACCCGGCTTGATCGAGAGTCATGCCCACATCATGGGAATTGGGGCGCAAGTGCAAAATATCAGCCTGGCTAAGACCAGTAGTTATGATGAGCTGATCGCAATGGTTGCTGAGGCAGTAAAGGAAACCCCCAAAGGAGAATGGATACAGGGACGAGGCTGGCACCAAAGTAAGTGGACGCCTCAACCTGAGATGGTCAAGGGCTACCAGACCCATGAAGCCCTAAGTGCTGTTTCACCGGATCATCCTGTCTTTCTAACCCATGCCAGTGGCCATGCTGCATTCGCCAATGCCAAAGCCATGGAAATTGCCGGGATCACCAATGGGATGGCATTTTCTGAAGATGGCGAAGTGATTCAATATCCGGATGGCCGCCCGACGGGTGTCTTTTCCGAAAGAGCTGCCAGTCTGATTAGCCGCCATATTCCAGAGCCTTCTGCTGCTGCTCTGGCAAAGCGTCTTGAACTGGCCATAGAGGAATGCCTTGCCAATGGAATCACCAGTTTTCAAAATGCCGGAGCCTCCCAGGAAGAAGTAGACCTATTCGAAGATTTTGTGGCGAATGACAAAATGAAGCTGCATATGTGGACCATGCTGAGTGGCAGTGATTCGAGTATGCTTGAGCGCTGGTATCAAAAAGGACCGCAGTTGAGCGACTTTTTAACCGTACGCTCCATTAAACTCTATGCAGATGGCGCACTTGGGTCGCGTGGGGCCTGGTTGTTGGAACCATACAGTGATCGTCACAATCATGTCGGCAATCCCATAATGCCCATGAAACGGGTGGCCCAGATTGCACTTGATGGCCTGGAACACGGTTTTCAGGTCTGCTCGCATGCAATTGGGGACCGGGCCAATCGCGAGGTGTTGAACGCCTATGAGGCGGCTTTTGTGGCCAAACCGGATCAGGCAAAAGATCATCGCTACCGGATTGAGCATGCTCAGCACTTGCATCCAGAAGATATCCCTCGCTTTGCTGATTTGGGAGTCATTGCCTCTATGCAGGCGATACATATGTCCTCCGACCGTCCCTGGGCCATTGATCGACTGGGGAAAGAGCGAATCGAGTCAGGTGCTTATGTCTGGCGCAGTCTGTTGGACAGTGGTGCCAAAGTCATCAACGGAACTGATGCACCAGTTGAACCTGTGAACCCGATTGCCTGTTATTATGCGTCTGTCAGCCGAAAGACCCTGGCTGGTACACCAGAGGAAGGCTATGAATCTGCCCAGCGGATGACGCGGGAAGAAGCCCTGAAAAGTTATACGCTCGATGCTGCATATGGAGCATTTGAAGAAGGTGAAAAAGGCTCAGTTGAAGTAGGGAAATGGGGGGATTTCACTGTCTTATCACAGGATATTCTGACCGTTCCTGAAAAAGATCTGCTGAAAACAGAGATCGAATACACCATAGTGGGGGGGAATGTCGTTTATTCTAAGAGGTAACTCGAGAAAAAGGTGTCGGGTTGAGGCTGAGTGGCTTGTGGAGAAATCATTGAAACCCATTTCGCACCTGCGGCGTTAAAGAAAAAATGATCCAGTTGAACTATATGTAGCATCTTTCCCCTACTTCTCACACTGTTTTGACCAATTGATCGTGTACCCGAACGGGAAAGCCTGTTTTTATCTGTACAGGTAAGCATTCTTCCGACGCTACGAACGCCATTGTTATGAACGAAAAGTTGCCCCTTCTTTCCCTCCTGTGCCTGCTGCTACTACCCGGTTTCCTCCTTGGCCAACAACGGCATTTTGGGAGGCGTCATTGCGGTACAATGGAGCACATGCAAGGCATTGTGAAATCCAACCCCAATGTCAAATTCAGGATGCGGGAGATTGAAAGAAGCACCCAGCGAAATGCAAAGTCTGCCTTTACCGGTGTACCTGGAACCATCAGGGTCCCCGTCGTGGTTCATGTGGTGTACAACAATAGTGAACAGAATATCAGCGACGCTCAGATAAGGTCCCAGATCAAAGTTCTCAACGAAGACTTTCAGCGGATGAATGGTGATGCAATCAGCACCCCACAAGCATTTCGTCCCCGTGCTGCCAATTCACGTATCAGTTTTCAACTTGCGCAAATAGATCCCAGCGGCAATCCAACTACCGGAATCACCCGCCATCGTACCACCCAGCGCTCCTTTTATGCCTCAAATAATGGCGTTAAATACAGCGCGATGGGAGGTGTTGATGGTTGGGAACCAGAGCATTATCTCAATATTTGGATTTGTAATCTTGGTATGGGGATGCTTGGCTATGCCCAGTTTCCCGGTGGACCGCGTGAAACGGATGGCGTGGTCATTGGCTACAAATTCTTTGGGACGATGGGTACAGTATCTGCGCCCTTCGATCTGGGACGTACCTGTACGCATGAAGTTGGACACTATTTCAATCTTCGCCACATTTGGGGCGATGGAGATTGTAGCCTGGACGATTTTGTTGAAGATACACCCGTTGCTGATGAACCACATCATGGCTGTGTCAGCAGCGATTCTGATTGTGGGCATCCGGTCATGACTTCCAACTTTATGGATTATACCGATGACGCCTGTATGAATATGTTTACCAAGGGACAGGCCAATCGGATGCGGACATTGTTTGCCCCCAGTGGATATCGTCATGGTTTGCTGGGATCTCCGGCTTTACAAAGCCAAAGCCCGATCGTGAGTGCAGAACCACCTCGCTCCCTCGAAGCCATGGAGGTGACCAATTCAACCGCTCGCCTCACCTGGAATCCGGTGAATGGTGCCGAAAAATACCATGCTCGCTTTCGACCCATGCGGGAGGGCAAAAACTGGGCAACCAAAAGCTTTACCCGGACCTATGTACAAGCGACACGTCTGCGTGCCTGTACAGAGTATGAATTCCAGTTGGAAAGCGTTGTAGACGGAGTCCGCAGTGGCTATACCCCTTCTGCAGTTTTTCGCACCCGCGGATGTGCCGAAGAAAATGCGCCCATTGCGCAGCCTGCGAACCTGGATTACAGCCCGGATAATCTTTATGCATCTAGTTTATATGGGACCGAGGCCACCCTCAATTGGGACCGCGTACCCGGTGCAACGCGCTATTATTTGCAGTACAAAGCAGCTGGCTCTAAGCGTGTGTACTCAAAATTACTGTCCAAAACTTCTGCAAAAATCTCCGGTTTGGAAAGTGGTAAACGCTACCTCTGGCGGGTAAGAGCTCATTTTGGTGAACAGAAAGGTAAGTTCTCCTTTGTGGCCAACTTTGTTCCGAGTGATTACTCAGCGACACGCATGGTCGCCAAATCCAGCCAGGTAGATTATCTCCGGACCTGGCCGAAAACAGTTCAGAGTAAGGTGGAAATCCAGTTCGATTATGCCGATGGCAGCGCGATCACGCCTTCCATTCTGGATCGAAATGGCAAAGAGGTACAAGCTTTCCGTTCAGTCCAATTGCCCAAAGGTCGTCCGATACAATTGAATCTGGGACATTTGCCCAATGGGGCATACCAGTTGTGTCTGACTGATGCAGACGGATTTACCCATCATACGCCGATCAACGTCAGGCATTGATTGAAAGGTGGCAACACGCATTACCTGAATCAGAAGCCGAAATATATAAATGCCCAAGCGTTTGGCATGCTTGGGCATTTACCTATTATGGAACGGATGATGATTCTGTTGGGGAAAATGACGATAGGTTTATTTCTGTCCTTGTGGTTGCACTTTGATAAATTGCTTCCTGTATATGCAGGTTTCTAAGGTAGTCCTGTCCATTGGTCTCAAACTTTTCCCCGGTATGAAGCGCTTGTAGGAAATGCTGCTGCGTAAAAAAAACGCAATCACCGGCAAACCCACGATCGACATGGACATAATCAACGTCCTTCTCTCTTTTTCCCATTTCCTGAAGACTGATCCGGCCATTGGGATACAAACGAATGGTCCCCTGATTGCCTTCTAAGGTCATGGTACCAAAGGTATAGCGTGGATTGGGATAATTGGCTTCATTGTAACGATTACAATCCATCAGGGCCGTTGCGCCATTGACAAAATCAAAAAAGACCAGACCACTGTCTTCTCCTGCAATAACCGGATTCAGGCGACGAAGTTTGGCAAAAACATTTTCGGCTTCTCCCAATAAGTACCGGAACACATCCACATAGTGAATGCCTGTTTCATAAATGAACAGCCGAGGCATTTCCCGAAAGTACGGTTGCCTGTCCAGATAGGCATTTTTTCCCCACCCGTCTCCCGTCCTTAGATGCAGATGGACATGATGAAGCTGGTCGCCAATGAGATTCTCGTCCAGCATTGCCCGGATCTTACGATACCAGGGCTGAAATCGAAAATTTTCATGAACCATGAAACGAATGCTGGCCTGCTCAGCTAAAGCAACGATGGCGGCGGCTTCGTCATAGCTTGGGGCAAGTGGTTTCTGACAAATGATGTGTTTTTGATGGACTGCAAAGCTTTGGCAAAGAGAAAGATGGCTTGAGGGTGGGGTGATGATATCCGCAACAGAAAAGTCGCATCCTATTAGCAGCTCATCGACAGATTGGTATATCTGTTGGATCCCATATTTTGCGGCAAATGCCTCAGCTTTTGGTCTTTCCGGATCACAAATTGCGACCACTTCCACATCTGGCAATCTTTGCCAGGCATCCAGGTGAAAATCAGCAAAGTAGCCTGCGCCAATGCATGCGATTTTTGTTTTCATCGTGGTGAATTGCTTTGCATTTCAGGTATTTTGTCATCCAACTGAACCCTGAGCCAAAGGAAAATGGCACCTGCGTTGAGCAGGGCGGCAGTGTAGAAAAAGAAGTCGACAGATCCGGTCCAGGCAGTGAGATAGGGAAAAGCCAGGGCCGTGAGGAAAGAACCGATGTTTCCAGCCATATTCATGGTGCCAGATACTGCTCCGGCATTTTCCTGCCCTATGTCTACACATAATGCCCAGGAAGGTGGTAGCGTCATATCTGCGCCCAAGATGGCAATGCTGAGCATGATTACTGCGCCCAGGGCAGTTTCCATATAGATACTTCCAAGCAATCCACCTGCAGCGAGAAAGAAACCAATCATCGCCGGCAGACGCCGGGATTTTGTCCAGTTGCCCTGTGCAAAGATGCGATCTACCATCACGCCCGAAAACCAATTGCCAAATGCACCGGCCAGAAATGGAGTCACAGCATACCAGCCCGCTGCCATGCTGTCAAGGTGATAGGTTTCTTTCAAATGGGGGAACAGCCATGTCAGGGCAAAGAAAAAGGTAAAATTGCTGCAGAAATATTGCCCAACTGCCGAAAGCATATTACGGGATTGAAGCAAATCTATCAGGCGAAGCTGACTGGCTTTTTTGGTATCAACTTGTTGCCTGCCAGAGATGATCTCTGCTTTTTCTTCTTCAGTCAATCGTCCTATTTCTTCTGGCTTATCCCGAAAACTCATCCACCAGAATACGGCCCACACCAATCCAATGACACCCAGAATCCCAAAAGTCGCGCGCCAATCAAATGTATCCAATAACCAGGCGACAAAAGGCAAGGCAAAGGCGGCACCAAGGCGGGAACCAGAGAAGTTGAGTCCAAGAATTAAGCCTCTCTCCTGAAGGGGGAACCATGAAAAAATGGCCCTGGACATGCCTGGAAAGGCACCTGCTTCACCCGCTCCAAAGAGGAATCGTACACTGATCAGACTGATAAAATTCCAGGCTGCTCCGGTTAGAGCGGTCAGAATCGACCAAAAACTGACGATCGCAGCCAGCACTTTTCGCGGGCCATAGCGGTCAGACATTCGTCCGGAAGGGACCTGGAAAAGAGCATATCCTAAGGCAAAAGCGGATAGAACCCATCCCATGGCTTTGTCATCCAGATTGAGCGCACTGCCAATGTCGCCTTTGGCCACAGAAATACAAATGCGGTCAATGTACAGCAGCAGGGAAAGCAGAAACATCGCTGCTGCCACGAGATAGCGTCCTTTAACCTTCATGATTCTTTCGGGGGTTCATTGAGTTTGTGCCAGGCATGGTATAATGCCTGATCATCGCCCACATTACCAGGGAAAATGATATAGCTCAGGTATGGGAACCTACTGTTTGGATCAGGTGCCCAAACCGGCACGCCAGGAAGAATTTGACCTTTGACAATGGCCCGACGGATGCCCAGGGCCTGCGTCGCAAGATCGCTGGAAGTGATTCCCCCTTTGGCTAACAACCAGGCAGGATGAGTGGATATTTTGCTAACAATGGCCGTCAGATAGGCTGAAAGTTTTTGGCCCAGATCCAGATTTTTCTCTCCTTTTTCCAC
>JBCBZF010000329.1:0-6648 GCA_039815525.1 Bacteroidota bacterium
CCCGCTGGCTTGGTTAAACGCTTTTCGGTGGTGTCTGCTGACCGAGAAAAACCTGATCCGATGGAATGGACGCTGGTTCCGCCCATTGCGGGGACGCAGGTACCCCTGTTGCTTCAATTTCCAGAAGCCATGGATCGGGCCTTACTGGCGTCCGCATTGATTGTATTGGATGAAAAGAATCGCCGGATTGCTGGTGAAGTCCGCATCACAGAGGGCGAAACGACCTGGCAGTTTGTGCCTGATCAAAACTGGCCGGAGAAAAAACTACGTATTCGGGTAAGCAATGATCTGGAAGACTTGGCGGGCAATAATCTCGATCGGGCATTTGATCAAGATGTAGAGGTGCAAAAGTCGCAAGGCAAAGCAGTCAGATATACCGATTTACCCTTCGTGCCGCGGGGCAATTAAGAGAGGCTGATGACCACCAGACAGTTGAAGTCCCGTCGGATGACCTTGATGCGGGTACCATTGGCGATGGTCATGTGTTGGCTAATGGCATCATATACTTCAGTTCCAATTTTGACATAGCCAATGCGCCTGAGATCCGTGATGGCGATGCCCTCCTGGCCGATCAGATTCTGTTTGTCTTGTGTCGATTGCATAACTGAAGGATAAAAAAAGCACCTGCCCTGGACCTGGTCCGGGCAGGTGCCTGCTAACTAAATCATGATTCAGAAAGCGAGTAAGAGAATTTTATTGACGGCTTTACGCCATTCTGGTATTCCATCTTCTGTACCGGGATCTTCTAAGCTTGTACTGGCGCCACTGCCGGCGTCATTGTTACAGATTTTCAGCAAATCGGCCTGCTTACGTGCAGCCATTTCCTGTTGAAAATCTTCGCCGCCTTCGGCTTCGAGCCAGTCCAGGCCTTCAATTGCCTGTTGAAACGTCGGATTGTTGCGCAATAACTCTTTTGCTTTTTGCGCTTCCTGGGAATCTTCTGCAAGTTTGCCGCGTCGGTAATCCTGTAGTAGCCGATGTGGATTACCCGGTGTAGCGGGCCTTGATTTTTTTGCTTCCATTGGCTTGGTTTTGGATAAATTCAATTCTGTTAGGAACAAGCGAGTGTGCCTTTCTCTTTTAGTAAGGTAAGAAACCTTTCTCGTATATGGTCGATGTTTGGAATAAACGATTTGGGGGAGCAGATCAATCGATGAACTCTTTTAAGATCGGGTCATCCTGAAATGCCTGACGCAACTTTCGCAAAATTTCATGTTTGCGTCTTCTGACCCAACCGACATTTTCATCCAGATTTTCTGCGATTTCTGGATTGGTCCACCCGGCCATGACCATTTCAAAAACCCGGCGGTCTACCGGTTTTTTGAAGCAGGCTGCATGCCGGGTTAGCTGACGGAGCAAAATGTCAGCGTCCAGTCTTTCGGTCATCCTGACCGTGCGAGGACTCTCCGGACCAATGACGGTCCGCTGCTTTTCTTCATGTCGTCGATATTGCTTCGACTCATTTTGTACCAATCCTTTGGCAATGGCCATTAACCAGGCATCTGCACTTTTGACGGATACCTTTAAAATGGAGCCATCTGAAATTTTCATGAATACTTCTGAGGCAATGTCAAAACTCTTTTCCTGGACGAGATGCTCTGGATACTGACGCCGCCGGAGATGCATAGCGCTGTAGCCTACCAGAAATTCATAATATCGGGCGAATAATTCCCGGATGATCTCTTCCCGCAGGAGGTCTGCGAGTTGCCAATTGCCTGACTTGCGTCCCATCAGTTCGTTCAGGAGATCGTGGGATGGGACATTCTGGATCTGAAAAGATGAATCTTTTCTTTTCATAGCAGTTGAGTTTAAGTGAATTGTTTAGTCAATCGTTACTCAGGGGGCATGTTACTTGTGAGCGTTATTTTGCTCCTGTTCATACTTAATTTTTGCTTTGGTTATTTGGATACAATAGAGAGTGTACTGGATCAGGAAAGTGTCCGAAAAATAGATGAGTTCATTTGGCTGTGTGCGGCAGCCAGAGCAATTCGGGCAGATTTTCTCCAGTTTATATAATGTACGCATTCTCCCTACCGATAGGAAGTGCTATGCTACTCTATGGGAGCGTTCCCAAAATTCTCCGCAATTTTCACTGATTTAGATAAAGGCCGGACATTTCTCCCGTTCAATACACTCTTCCTTATCAGACGATACATTTTGCGTCTGCCTCACTATCCTTTCATTCAAAAATCAACTGAAATGAAAATGTTATCAATCACCGCACTCATGTCTGTCTTATTCTTCTGTACAGCTGCCGTTTCCTCGCTTGTAGATCCTGTTCATCCAAGATGGGAAAATATATCGACCCAGGTTTGGACGACTTCAGAAGGCTGGACGGATGCATGGGAACGAAAATCCTGGACTTCACCGATCATGGCCTGGAATGTCAACCCGTGGGGAAAATTGGCTTCAGGTGATGCGTGGATTGAGTACAGTGTCTACAGTGCTGGTTCTGGCTGGACCGAATGGACCAAATGGGGAAATGCCGCCGGCTGGAACCAGGAAGGTAACTGGATCAGTGCTGTCAGAATGCGGGTACATGGTGATGCGGGAAGTTGGGGACTACGCTATCGAATCAAACCTCTTAGCATGAATCCAGACCGAGCCTGGAGTGCCTGGGCCAAAGCAGAAGTCTTTACCGACTGGTCTACGAGCGGAGAGGTGGCAGGAAAAGCCATAGACGATCCGGTATGGGGCATTGCACAGATTGAGGTTGAAATGCAAAAGACTGAGTAATTGATGATTGGTTGATGTTTTGGGCCGCACCTTTTTCGGAAGGTGCGGTTTTTTTATGGCTGCATCTCTGGGATCTCACATCCAAAATGAGCGAGAAATGCTGCCACACGGAGTAGGTGAGCGGCCCTTTGCCACTCCTCTTTTGCAGGATCTTCCAACCAGCTAACTTGTACGTCGCCATGCTCACGGCAACTGATCTCCCAAATCAGCTGTAGTTTCCGGCTTTCATGATAAATATGATCCCTGAAAGGAGCCGGTTGGGAAATATCAGTATGCGCAGATAGAACTTCAGGTGCATAGAGTGCACTGAGTTCATCCATGACGGTTTCCGCGGAGATGGCATGAATCTTCCGGAGGAAATGTTTAAGGGTAACTGCCAAATACGTATTGCCTGCTTCTGCAAAAGTCCGGGGGACGAGACGCTTTTTTCCTCCCATACACCACAAATCTTTTGGCATAAAGTGCCATGTCTCAAAAAATGCAATTTTTCGTATTAATATCCAGTTGAAAATCATCCGCATTATTACGCGTCAGATTTCCCAGTACGTAGGTGAAAAGTGTGCAGTGTGGAAATGGAACAATGGTTGTATTGCTGGCTGTTGTGTACTGAAAAAATGCGGATGAGGTTACATTTTTGGGAAGATTTTATGCATGAAATCCACTTTCTAAAACGATTTCGGCCCTATTTACCCAATCAACCCCATCTCTCTCGCCTTCCCCACTGCTTGCGTTCTGCGCTTCACATCCAGTTTATCATAGATATTGGACAAATGGGTTTTGACGGTGTTTTCAGAGATGAAAAGTGTCTCGGCAATCTGCTTATTGGTGGCACCTTTGGCAAGCTGCTGTAAGACATCGAACTCCCGTTTGCTGAGACCCGCCTGCTCAAAATCAATTTGGGCAGGCGGAGCCGGTGGGCGCATGGGAATGGATTCGGATCTATTGCGGAAGCGTGTACCAGCGTAGATCCCCAGTGCCATAAAGCAAATCGCGATGATACCCAGATAATATTCCAGCGAAATGTGAAAGGTGAAGACCGCCGCTTCCAGGAGTTTCGCTCCAATCAGCAGCGCCGCCAGAATCAAGCCATAGATGAGGATGGTACGGATCACACACCAATCAAGGAAAAATGGCGTTGAAGGGCAAGTTTTTGGAGGAGTCGTTAGCCGTCAGGCCATCGTCGATAGAAAAAGAAATTGGAATTATTTTTTCGACTTATACCATCGACCAGAAAAGCCCGCTCCTCGTCTCTCGCTCCCCGCCCTCCTAAAGCGCAATCAGCGCCAAATCAGGAGACGGTAGCTGAGAATCACCCATGAGGAATGCATCCACGGCCCGTGCCACTTCACGGCCTTCCGCAATGGCCCAGACCACCAGAGACTGCCCACGGCGCATATCGCCAGCGGCGAAAACGCCTTCAATTGAAGTGTGGTAATTTTCTGTCTGAACATTTCCGCGCTCATCCAGGGCCACACCCAGTTGAGCCAGCATACTATCTGGTTCAGGATGTAAAAATCCTACTGCCAGCAAGGCCAGTTCACATGGAATCTCCCGTTCGCTTCCTGCGATTTTTTCCAGACCATTGCTCCCCCAGCGCACATCGACCGTTTGTAGAGCGCGCAGGTCTCCGTTTGCATCCCCCAGAAAAGCTTCTGTCAGGACAGACCATTCCCGCTCGCAGCCTTCTTCATGGGAGGTAGAGGTCCTAAGAATGAGAGGCCATTCTGGCCACGGATTATCGCCAGCCCTTCCCAGTGGTGGTTTGCCCAGCAATTCCAGCTGGGTGACAGAAGCCGCTTGCTGCCGATTGGAGGTACCAACACAGTCCGCTCCGGTATCCCCCCCACCGATCACCACCACATGCTTGCCTTCGGCGGTGATACATACCTGGACATTTCCGTCAGTCCACTCACCAGAGACGAGTCGATTTTGCTGCCCCAGAAAGTCCATGGCATAGTGGATGCCTTTCAACTCACGGCCCGGAATGGGAAGATCTCGTGGAACAGTTGAACCGCCACACAGGACAATGCCGTCAAACTGCTGCTTGAGGTCGGCGACAGATATATCTTTCCCTACTTCGGTATTGGTTTGAAATTGGATGCCTTCCTGCCGCATCAATTGGATGCGTCTTTCGACATATTGTTTATCCAGCTTAAAATCAGGAATCCCATAACGAAGTAAGCCGCCTGGATGAGCATCACGTTCAAAGACGGTAACCAGGTGTCCGGCTGCGTTCAATTGTGCTGCAGCGGCCAATCCTGCTGGGCCAGAACCAATCACCGCAATCTCCTTCCCGCTTCGTCTGCGAGGTGGTCTGGGCTTGACCAATCCTCTGGACCATGCCTCTTCGATGATGGTTTTTTCGATATGTTCAATGGCGATGGGGTCCTGATGAATGCCCAACACGCAGGCCCCTTCACATGGAGCCGGACAAATTCTACCGGTGAATTCCGGGAAATTATTGGTGCTCGAAAGAATCTCATAGGCTTTGGCCCATTCTCCGCGATAGGCTGCATCATTGAATTCAGGAATATTGTTGCCCAGCGGGCAGCCGGAGTGGCAAAATGGTACACCGCAATCCATGCAACGCGCGGCCTGTTGCTGGCTGTCTTCCAGACGAAAAGCTTGGTAAAGCTCGTCAAAATCTTTGACGCGTTCCTGGGGGGGGCGGCTGGCAGGCAATTGCCGATCGTATTGCAAGAATCCTTTGGGATGTCCCATGAGATAGTTGATTAAGTGAAAAATGTGGTGAGGCAGGAAGCTGAGTGAATCAGCTTCCTTATCCGATTAAGGCCAGCTTGCGTTCCTTTTTCCTTTGGTCCAGAATCGCTTTGTACTCCACAGGCATGACCTTTACGAAGGATGTTTTTACCTCTGCCCAATGATGCATCATCCAAAGAGCCTGTTCGCTACCAGTAAAGTAGTAATGGCGGCGGATCAGACTTTGTAGTAGCTGGGTGTCATCAATATCAAATCGATCAAAAATGATCTGTTCAGTGTTGCAGTTTTGGCGGAATTGGTGGTCAGGATCAAAAATGTATGCGGTTCCTCCGCTCATACCGGCGCCAAAGTTGCGGCCGGTCGAACCAAGAATCACCACGGTCCCACCTGTCATGTATTCACAGCCATGATCACCGATGCCTTCCACCACGGCGGTGATCCCGGAATTCCGTACACAGAATCGTTCTCCTGCCCGGCCCCGGATATAGGCTTCGCCTGCTGTTGCTCCGTAGAAAGCCACATTGCCAATGATCATGTTATCAGCAGCACGGTAATGCGCTCGTTTGTCTGGATAGACAATCAGTTGACTACCGGATAAGCCTTTCCCAAAATAGTCATTGGCTTCGCCAACCAACTCGAAGCGGATACCCGGTGCGCCAAAGGCTGCAAAGCTCTGTCCTGCGGACCCGCGGAATTTAAAGTGTAACGTGCCTTCTGGCAGGCCTTCCTTTCCATACAGTTTGGATATCTGGCTGGACAACATGGTACCCACCGCCCGATTGACACTGGTGAGCGGAAAGGTCTTGAAAGTCGGTAAGCCATCCCGAAGGGTATCCTGTGCCTCCCGGATCAATTCCCAGTCAAGGACGTCGCTGATGCCATGATCCTGTTCTTGTTGTTTGAATAGGCCCACCCGCGCGTCAGCTTCTTCACGATACAGAATGGGCGAAAGGTCCAGGGTGTTGAGTTTCCAGTGTGGAAGGTCTGGCCGAATGGCCAGACGATCGGCCTGTCCGACCATCTCATCTACTGTCCGGAAGCCTAGTTTCGCCATGATCTCACGCATCTCTTCTGCAAGGAAGGTGAAAAAATGTACCAGATCCTCTGGGGTCCCAGTAAAGGCGCGAGCTGGTCGTGCCCTGGTCAATCACCAGAATATGTGTGTTTTTTGCTGTCATCGTTGCCCCCGAG